>JAEMSB010000717.1:921-2073 GCA_016463045.1 Niveispirillum sp. | reverse complement strand
CACCCCCTGAGCGGCTTACGCCGCTTCCCCCTCTCTACTTGCTTCGCAAGGGAGGGGGACGACACCCTCGCGGCGGGGCGGCCCTTGCTTGGTGTCCCTGGCTTTGGGCCGCGCCGGGTTCATGCGATGTGCGTGTTATCGGCCGGAGTTTTTTGCTCTGCATTGATGAAAGCCCATGGCGGTTTGCCGTGGGCTTTTTCTTTGGGTACTTCTAATGGTTTTCCATGTCATGCCTGTGGCAGCAAAGCATCAGATGGCGCATTTTCAGAGGCGGGCATACATTTTTTGACATGCCCGCACCTAGAATCCGCAGCAGCCGCAAATGGCACTGATCTAGAGCCGGAGTCGGCCCTGAGATTTCAAGAATACCCACTCAACAATCCCAAGGAGATGCCGAGATGATCAAGATGAACCGCGTTGCCCTGGCCGTGCTGGCCGTGCTGGGTTCCACCACCGTGATGGCGCAAAGCAGCGTGACGATTTATGGCCGTATCAACACGACCATCGAACGCGAAAAGATCGGTGACCAGACCGTCAACAAGATGGAGAACAACTCCTCGCGTTGGGGCATGCGCGGTGTCGAAGATCTGGGCGGCGGCCTGAAGGCCGGCTTCGTGCTGGAAAGCGGTTTCGCTTCCGACACCGGCATGGGTTCCTCCTCCACGGGCGCGCTGACCTTCGGCCGCCAGAGCGAAGTGAACCTGTCGGGCAGCTTCGGCAAGATCCGCATGGGCAACTTCTTCCCCGGTTCGTACTTCGCCACGGCCGACTACGTGAGCATGCACAACCATGACACGGGTACCTCGTCCGACGCGCTGTACTTCGATCCCGTCTGGTTCGCCAGCGGCCTGGGCACCGCCAACAAGATCTCCTACACCACCCCCAACATCGGTGGCCTGACGGTCGAAGGCTCGGTCTCCATGCACGAGAAGGCCACGCCCGCCCGCAAGAACGGCTATGACCTGGCCGTCAACTACGACGTGGGCCCTCTGGCCCTGGGCGCCGGCTACAGCCAGGTGGACGAAGACAAGCAGGCCGCCTTCCGCGCTGCCTACACCTTCGGCCAGTTCGTGGTCGGTGGCTACTACCAGCGCAACGACGAGCAGATCCGCGGCACGCGCAACAACTTCCGTCTGTCGGGCATGTACACCC
>JAEMSB010000717.1:0-911 GCA_016463045.1 Niveispirillum sp. | reverse complement strand
ACGCCAACAAGTGGAGCAACATTGCCGACTCCGGTGCCAACCAGTGGACCCTGGGCTACAACTACAACCTGAGCAAGCGCACCAAGGTCTACGGCTACTACACCAAGGTGGACAACAAGGCCGGCGCCAACTACATGACCGGTGTGAAGGGCGCGGACTTCTCCTCCTTCGCGCTGGGCGTGCGTCACGCATTCTGATCGCCGCGCGGCGTAAGCCGCGAGCAAAGCAGGTCTGTTCCAATCAGCACCTGCCTGCCATATCAGGCCTCGTACCGAAAGGTGCGGGGCCTTTTTGTCTGGGCCCGTCTTTTCAAAGCCTGATCAAGGAAAAAACCATGAGGATCATCGCGGCCGGTTGCCTGGCCTTTGTCGTCGTCTCGCTGCTGGCCGTCACCCAGGTGAAGGGTGTGCCGGGTGAGCAGGCCATACCTGCCTCCGTGCAGATGGCCAAGTAAGCCCTCGGCAAGAGGCACGAGCCCCGGACTGGTTCCGGGGTTTTTTTATGGTCGCGCGGATGCGTTGAGGGGGTATCTTTTTGTTTAACCTGTATGAAAATACAGGTATTGAGAAGCGTCTGATGCCTGACGCATGGACTGCCTAGAATGTTTGGCTCCCACTGACCACAGAACACCCATGACGCACGGTCTGATTCGAATTCGCGGCGCACGCCAGCACAATCTCCAGAACCTGGATCTCGACATCCGTACCGGCGAGCTGACCGTGGTCACGGGGCCCAGCGGCTCGGGCAAGTCCAGCCTGGTGTTCGATACCCTGTATGCCGAAGGCCAGCGCCGCTATGTCGAGACCTTCTCGGCCTATGCGCGCCAGTTCCTGGACCGCATGGACAAGCCGGCAGTGGACCGTGTGGAGGGGGTGCCGCCGGCCATCGCCATCGACCAGACCAATCCCGTC
>JAEMSB010000213.1:4946-7589 GCA_016463045.1 Niveispirillum sp. | reverse complement strand
CAACCGCACCGCCTGTTTCGCGGTTCTGGCCGACCCCGATCCGGGGGCCTTGCCGCGTGTACTGGAATTCTTTGCCAAGCGCGGGCTGGTGCCCGCCTCGGTCCAGGCCCGGCATTTCGAGGCGGATGAATGCCTGCATGTCGATGTGCAGGTCCGCACCCTGACCCGCGATGAAAGCGACTATATTGCCCGCTGCTTGCGCGCCCAGCCGCTGGTCCGGCAGGTCCTGACCTCCGAGCGCCACCGCGTGGTGGAGCCGGATGCCCTGTCGGCGTAACCCCCGGTCCAGCGCATGATGGATGGAAGGCCGGCGACTGCCGGCCCGCCGCCCATGCGGCGCCAGCCAAGCCCACGGATGTGGGCGCCCGGCGCATGAGGGAACAAAACTAAGCCGCGTTGCGCAGGTCGCGGATGAAGCCTTCCAGACGACTATTCATGTCGGCCGACAGGCGTTCAGCGTCTTCGGCGGTGCTGTTGGTCTTGGCCACGGCATCGGCGATGCCGCCGGCCATGTCGGCCATGCGGGAGACGGTGATGCCCAGGGAGGCCGTACGGGTAGAGACGGTCTGGATGGACCGGCTGATCTCCAGGACTGTCGCTTCCTGCTGCTGCACCGCGTCGGAAATTTCGCCGGCCCCGCTGTCCAGTGCCGTGACGGCATCGGCCACGCTGGCGATGGCGTCCACGGCGGCGCGGGTGGCGGCCTGGATTTCGGCCACCTGACGGCTGATATCCTCCGTCGCGCGGCCCGTCTGGGTGGCCAGGCTCTTGACCTCCGATGCCACGACGGCAAAGCCCTTGCCGGCCTCTCCGGCGCGGGCCGCCTCGATGGTGGCGTTCAGCGCCAGCAGGTTGGTCTGCCCGGCAATATCGGCGATCAACTGCACCACGCTACCGATGCGGGCGGCGGTATCCGACAGTTCGGCCACCCTTTCCCGCACGCGCCCCACCTCATGCGCGGTGCCGCGCGCCTGGGCAGCGGCACCGCTGGCGGTGCGGGCCACTTCCGCGATGCTGGCGGCCATTTCCTCCACAGCCGCCGCGACGGCGGTAGCGTGGCCCGTGGCCTCATCCGCTTCGGCCCGTGCCTCGCCCGTCATCTCACCAGTGCTGGCCACGGAACGGCCCAGCAGGTCCGCCTCTTCGCGCAGGCCGCGTACGGCGGCGTCCAGGCGGCGGGTCATGCTTTCGACATCGACGACGAAACGGTCGGCCAGCCCCTTGCGCAGGGCCACGCGTTCGGCCCGCTGCGCCTCGGAGGCTTGCATCTGCTGTTCGCGCAGCCGTTCGGTTTCAACCACGGCCTCTTCGGCCTTGGCGCGGGCGGCTTCGGAATAGAGGAAGGATTTCTCCAGGTTCCAGGACAGCCAGAGCAGCACGCCCGTTTCAACCACCACCACGATGGCATGCACGATGACACGCAGCAGGCTGCCCTGACCGTCGGGGAAGACCAGCGACGGCAGCAGGAAGGACAGGGTCAGGTGATGCACCGCCGTCACCCCCGCCGCGACCAGGATGACGCGCCAGTTGCAGAAGGCGGTCAGCATGGCCAGGACCGCGAAATAGAGGAAATGTGCATCGATCTGCCACGGCCCTGCCGATGCCGCGACCACCACCGACACCTGCCCGATGGCCAGCATGGCGATCAGGTAATCGATAGCGGGCCGCGCCATGCGTGTGACATAGGCGCCCGTGCCAATGCCGGCGATCAGGGCCGACAGGACCAGCGGCATCAGCCATCCCACCTCTCCCCGGATCAGGGTGACCAGCGTCAGGGGCACACAAATCCACAGGAAGGCCACGAACAGGGTCAAGGCGGCGGAACGGATACGGTCGATGGGGGACATCGGGTGGTGAACTCCCTGTTACGTGATCGTTGTTTTCAGGTGCCGCAATTGACCAGCGCGCCCGACAGCAGCAGGGCCGGCAGGCGCGACAGGCGCGCCGCACTGTCCGGGTCAGGCACCTGCACCAGCCAGACCTGTGGCCCCAGGCCAGCCAGTCGCCCGCCGTCCCGCAAGGTCACGCCGGTATCCGCCAAACGGGCCAACTGCGCCTGTGTCCCCTGCCATGGTGGTAGAAGGACGGCCAGGGTGCGGCCAGTGGCCGGCACGGCGGAGGCTGCGACCAAAAGCGGTGCAGCCAGCAGAAGGATCGCGGCAAGTGATGCCGGAATGATGTGGCGGGGGAACATTTGTATGGAAACCTGAAATGGAACCTGGAAACAGTTCATGGCCATAGAATGACCGAAGATGGAGCGATTTTCACCTTTGTCCAGGTGACCCTGCGCATAGGGTAACGACATCGGTGCTATTGTTTCTAAGAGGAATTTATTTAAAGGCGCCTAAAAACAAAGTGTGTGTGTTCTTACAAAAAGGGCATAGGCCATTCGTCGGGGTTTGGTCGGGTTATGGGCCTGCTTGCGTCCCCTGCAAGCCACCCCCGGCGGCAAGCCCCCTTGCCAGCGGGGCCTGCTTGCGTCATCTACAGCCGATCATGGGCATCGAAAATCACAGCAGCAATTTCGCGCCGGCGGCCCGCACCGACGGTCGGATCAACCTTGTCGGCCTTTCCCGCGAAGAGCTGGAAAGCACGCTGGTCGACGCCGGATTCGAGAAGTTCCGGGCGCGCCAGGTCTGGCAC
>JAEMSB010000213.1:0-4936 GCA_016463045.1 Niveispirillum sp. | reverse complement strand
GATGTCGACTCTGGCCAAGCCGGCGCGCGAGAAGATGGCCGAGCATTTCGTGGTCGACCGTCCGACGCCCGTGAAGGACCTGAAATCCGTCGATGGCACGCGCAAATGGCTGTGCCGGTTCCATGACGGGCAGGAGGTGGAGGCCGTCCATATCCCGGAGGAAGATCGCGGCACGCTGTGCGTCTCCTCCCAGGTGGGCTGCACGCTGACCTGCCGTTTCTGCCACACGGGCACGCAGCGTCTGGTGCGCAACCTGACGGCGGATGAGATTGTGGGGCAGGTGATGCTGGCCCGCGACCATCTGGAAGAATGGCCCAGCCCGCCCGATGGCCGCATGCTGTCCAACATCGTCATGATGGGCATGGGCGAGCCGCTTTATAACTATGATAACGTCGCCAAGGCGTTGAAGATCATCATGGATGGGGAAGGCATCTCCATCTCCAAGCGCCGCATCACGCTGTCGACCAGCGGTGTAGTCCCGATGATGAAGAAGGCGGGCGAGGAGCTGGGTGTGAATCTGGCCGTTAGCCTGCATGCCGTGAATGACGAGCTGCGCGACCGCATCGTGCCCATCAACCGCAAATACCCGATCAAGGAATTGATGGATGCGGTGCGCAATTATCCGGGCCTGAACAATGCCCGGCGCTGCACCTGGGAATATGTCATGCTGAAGGGCGTCAATGACAGCATGGCGGATGCCCGCGAGCTGGTCCGCCTGATCCGGGACATCCCGTCGAAGATCAACCTGATCCCCTTCAATCCCTGGCCCGGCTCGCCGTTCGAGCGCAGCGATTGGGACCAGATCGAGAAATTCAGCGATTATGTGAACGCGGCCGGTTATGCCAGCCCCATCCGGCGCCCGCGCGGCGACGACATCCTGGCTGCCTGTGGCCAGCTCAAAAGCGAAAGCCAGCGGCCCAGCGCCGCCCAGCGTGCTTCACAGCTGGAGCAGAGCAAGATTCTCGCTGCCGAATACGCCGCCCAGATCGCGGCTAAGGAAGCGGCGCTGGCGCTGTAGCATCACGTTCCCTCAAGCGCCGGGCGGCGGCATCCGCCGCCTTGGCTTGCGCGGGCATGGGCCCGCGGGCCAGCGGTCGCTGGCCTCCAAGGGGCATGGTGCCCCTTGGTCGGTGGGTCAGTGGCCCAAAAATACAAAAGGGACGGACCAACCCCCGCTGGTCCGTCCCTTTCGCATTCCATCCGGGGGTCGACGCGCAATACCGCCGGCCCCCGGATGCGCGTCACCCCCGCGACGCGCCGGCCATGGCGGTGGCCGGTCCTGTGGCGCCGGTGATCAGGTGGCGGGCCTGGGATACGGCATCCGCCGTTCCCACCTCTCCCTTCGCCACCTTCCCGGCGAGTTCCATGAGCTGCTTGCCCGTGCTGGAGCCGTTTTCCGCCTCCTGCACCAGATGGATGCCACCCTTCTGGGCGGCGGTATCGTCCCAGGCCTTGCGCACGGCGGCCCAGAAGGTGGCGGTCTTGGCCATGTAATCGTCCGCCGCCTGGATATCGAATTCGGTGGAGGGGACGTAGCTGTTCAGCACCACCTCATGCACGATGGTGGTCAGCTTGCCATCGCGCAGCCCGACCTTGGCATTGTCCTGTTCATGCACCCAGCCCTGATGCGTCAGGGCATGGCGGTTGGTGCCGACATAGCGGTCATAGATCGGCTTGCGCACGGCGTCGCGCCGCGCCAGGGGGCGGCCCGTCTCCCCGCTGATCCAGCGGTGCTCGCCCCGGTCATGCTTCCACTGTCCGACCCCGCCATAACGCGGGCTGTCATCGGTCTGCCAGACGGTCTGGGCCCAGGCGTCGGTGCGCTGTGCGGCGGGCACGGGCGTCAGCTTCCACTGATCGGGGCCTTCATAGGTCAGGACGGTTTCCGGCTCATAGGTCCAGTCCTGGCGCCAATGCTTGATGACGAAGGGCTTGTCCTCCTCATCCTTGACCACCAGCAGATGCTGCAAGCGGATGGTGCGGCCCGTATCCTCGATCACGCGCACCGCCTCGAACCCGCCGCTACGCTTGGGCTCGATCGGCTCATAACCCGGCGCGATGGCCACCGTCTCCTTGAAGTCGAACTTCACGCGATAGGTGCCGGCCATGGCCAGGATGGCGGCGCGGTCGGCATTGAAGGCGGTGCAGTCAGGCTTGCCGCAATCGACCTGGGCGGTGGCGGGCAGGGCGGCCAGCAGGGCCAGGGCCGTCAGACCGGCTTTCAGGGAGATATTCATCGGGGGTTCCTTAGAAGCTGACGGTGAGCGAGGCGCTGAGATTGCGGCCGGGCTGGGTATAGCTGTCGCGGATGGCAGAGCCGGCGGACAGGCCGCGCACATCGCTCCACCACCAGTATTTCCGGTCGGTGATGTTGAAGAGGCCGGCGCGCAGGGTGGCGAAATCGGTCACGCGCCAGCGGGCGGTCGCGTCCAGCACGATGAAATCGCCGGGCGCGAAACAGCCGCCGGTGCAGGTGCTGCCGATGCGGCCCGTGGATTTCTTCGCGGAATAGATGGCGCTGATATCGCCGCCGAAACGCCCGTCGGTGGGTTCTTCCCAGCTGACGCCCAGCGTGACTTTGACGGGGTCGATACTGTCCAGGGGGCGTTTCACGCCGGCGGTTTCCTGATCACCCTTGGCATAGGCGGCACCGCCGATCAGGCCGAAACCCTGGCCGATATCCCAGTTGGCCTTGGCCTCCAGCCCCCGGATCGTCACCTTGTTCAGGTTCACATATTGGTAGGTGGCGGGGCTGGCCGCCGTGAAATTGCCCGAGACCAGCACCTGTTCGATGAAATCATCGTACCAGCCCTTGAACCCGGTCAGGGCCGCCTGCCAGTCATCCCCGCGCAGACGTAGGCCCAGTTCGACGGTGCGGCTGCTTTCCGGCTTCAGATCGGGGTTGGAGATGGAGCGGTAATTCTGCAACGGGTTGGCGAAGCCGTTATTCACCTGGGCCGGGGCGGGAGCCTTGAACCCTTCGGCATAGTTGGCAAACAGGCCGGCATGGTCGTTCAGCCAATAGAGGGCCGCAAGCTTGGGCGAGAAATGATCATCGCTCTGCCCCGTGGCGGTGCCCACGAACAGCGGATCGGTCTTGGGGTCGATCTTGTAATAATCATAGCGGATGGCGGGATAGAGCGACAGCGACCCGCCCAGCAACGTCACCTCATCCTGGATGAATAGGCCGGCCAGCGTGTGGTCGGTACTGGGGAAGGCGCGGGTGGGATAGGTCTCCCCCGCCGGGGGCACGGTGCCGTCGCGCGTGCCCAACTGTTTGGTCAGGGAGAAGTCACCGCCATAGACCAGCAGGTGGTCGATGCCATTGCCCTTGATGGACGTGCTGGCATCGACATTCAGGCCCGTGACCTTGTTGTCGAAGGTGTTGATGCGCAACCGGTCGGCGGCGGTATTGCGGTCCTCGGCTGAATACTGGCGCGTGTCGCTGTCCTGGCGGTACAGCGTCCAATGCAGGCTGTCGATGATGCCGCCATCGGCGGGATCATAGCGGTGATCCAGGCTGACCCGGTCACGCCTCACGGTATCATGGGCCTTCAACCCGATGACGCTGGTCGATGCCAGGGGCGGCACCGCGATGGCCGTCAGGACATCGGCCTCCATGTCATGGTCGAACAGCTCATAGGTCAGGCGCAGTGTATGTTCGGATGTCGGCTGCCAGACCAGCTTGGCCAGGGCCGAGTTGTCGGCAATGTCCTGCGGATTGGGCGCGGTGCGGGTGCTGTTGGCGGTCTTGACCGCGCCCTTATTCTCCGTCTCCTTGGTATCGCGGCGGTTATAGGCCAGCATGGCCGACCAGTCGCCCGCCTTGCCGGCCAGGACCATGCCCTTGCCCCAGCCGCGATCCGCCTCGCCATACCCGGCCTTCACCTCTCCGCCATAGGATTTGTCGCCCTGGATGAAATCGACCGGGTCCTTGGTGACGAAGCTGACGGCACCGGCAAGACCATCGGAGCCATACAGGGCCGATGCGGGGCCGCGCAGGATTTCGACCGATTTCAGCAGGTCCAGATCGACATAATCGCCGCGCCCCACCGATTGCCCGCCAAAGGCAAAGGCGTCGGGCGCGCGGATGCCGTCGGTCTGGATCAGGACGCGGTTGCCCTCCAGCCCCCGGATGTTGAATCCGCTATTGCCATCGCGGCCGGTATTGGCGCCGGCGGCGGTGAAGCGGGTGGGGGAGGATCGGACGGAGACGCCGGGTTCATGGCGGATCAGGTCCTTGATATCGGTGACCAGCCGGTCCTTCACCTTTTCGGCGCCGATGACGCTGACGGTTGCCGGGGCATCCACGGTTTCCTTGGGCGTGCGGGTGGCGATCACCGTGATCTCACTGACCTGCATATCCGCAGCATCAGCCACCTGCATATCCTGTGCGCCCGCAGGGGCGGCCAGGGCCAACAGAACCAGGGGCAAGGCCGTCATATTCCGGCAAGACACAATCCCACACTCCCAACTGCAATTGCGAACCACTCGCAATATCTATATTCAGAATGCGGGTGAGAATCAATATCATTTAGGCGGGATGATGAAGACCGTGGCGGGATGGGGGCGGACAGATAGGGATTATGGCGGCATGGCGTCGGGTCCGGCGTGGAAAAGCCGTTGAAATTCCGACACTTCGCCCCAGACCCGCCCCACCGGCGCCACCGCGCGGCAGTCTTATGAACATGTCGGGGGAACGACGAAGCCAGAAGGCGACGCACCCCACACGACAGAGATCTGGAGGATCGAATGCGTACCGTTATGCTGATGACCGGTCTGACTTTCGCCCTGCTGACGGGTGCTGCTCAGGCGCAGAATGCTACCAGCGGCACCGCTGGACAGGCGGCGACGGCATCGGCCACCCCGGCGGCGGTCACGGCCCCGGCCACCACCGACAAGGCCAAGCCCGCTACGGTCGAACACAAGCATGAGG
>JAEMSB010000212.1 GCA_016463045.1 Niveispirillum sp. | reverse complement strand
TGATGGAGGAGGTGGCCAGCACCCTGCGGCAGCGCACGGCCCTGATCGCCGACGACACAATCGGACTGGACGCGCTGCGGGCCCAGGCCCATTCCATGGTTTCCCTGTCTGGAAATTTCGGCCTGATGGAACTGTCACAGGCAGCGCGTGATGTGGAACAGGCCATTGATGCCAGCGCTGACCGGGCCGCCCTGGCAGCGCTGCTGGTGCAGCTGGCCGCCGCCGGTGATCGGGCGCAACGGGCACTGGCCGACCGTATCCCCGAACTGTCACGGGCCATGGCGACGGAAGCGGAAGGCTGATCAGCGAAACGGGCCCCTTGCTATCGGCGCGCGGAAACGCCATGAAGTGTAGACCTGTTTGTGCCGGAAAGTTTGACCGCGATGCTTACCCAGCGGGCAAAATACGCCCTTCGCGCCTGTATCCATCTGGCTGATCGCTTTGAAGATGCCACAACGGTCCAGATCGGGGAAATCGCTGCGGCGGAGAATATTCCCGCCAAATTCCTGGAAGCCATCCTGCTGGATATGCGCAAGGCCGGGCTGCTGCAAAGTCAGCGGGGGCGGCATGGCGGATATCGTCTGGCCCGCCCACCGGAGAATCTGTCGGTTGGCGATATCATCCGCGTCATTGACGGCACGCTTGCCCCCATCCGCTGCGCCAGCCGGTTAAAGTTCGAACCGTGTGAAGACTGCGAAGATGCGGCCACCTGCGTCATCCGCTGGGCCATGCTGAAGGCCCGCGACGCCATGGCCACCGTCCTGGACCGCTGCACCCTGGCGGAGGCGTCGCGGCGCCGGCGGTCGCTCAGCCATCCGCTGGATTTCGTGATCTGACTTCTGTCAGCCCGTACCGTCACATGATCGTCACGCCGAACCGGCTTGACTCTATGGCGGCCATAATTCCTACTGGCGAAATAGGATAATACCGCCAGCCAGGAAGCCCTGCCCGCATGACGGATCGCACCCGACGCCCTTCCATTGCCGTGATCGGCGCCGGTTTCAGTGGTTCACTGGTGGCCTTGCACCTTCTGGCCGCCGGCCCCGCGGCACCTCGCATCCTTCTGGTGGAACGCACACGCGGCTTTGGCAAGGGGGTCGCCTACAGCACGCGGCACGGCGCGCATCTTCTCAATGTCCGGGCCGGCAACATGTCGGCCTTTCCGGACCAGCCAGGGCATTTCCTGGACTGGCTGCGTGGCCGGAATGAAACCGCCGATCCGGCAGGCTTCGTGGCGCGTGCCACCTATGGCCAGTATCTGCAGGACATGCTGTCCCAGGCAGCCACCGGGTCGGATGCCGTCGGGCGTCTGGTCCTGGTCGCCGACGACGCGGTCGGCTTGGTGCCGGCTGCCGGCGGCGGCTTTCTACTGACCACCGATGTCGGTCGGACCTATGAGGTTGATGGGGCGGTGCTTGCCGTGGGGAACTTCCCTCCCGACCCGCCGCCGGGCGTGGACAAGGGGCTTCTGGACACATTCCGTTTCCAGACCGATCCCTGGGCTCCTGGTGCGCTTTCCCGGATCGGGGAGAAGGATGGGGTGCTTCTGCTGGGCACCAGCCTGACCATGGTGGATGTGGCCCTATCCCTGGCGGATCAGGGACATGTCGGGCCGATTCTGGCCCTGTCGCGGCGCGGGCTTCTGCCGCGACGCCATGGCCCGGCAGGCCACCCCACCACGCCACAGGCGGCCCCTGCCATCAGCCCGTCCCTGGCCGGGTCCCTTCACGCCGTGCGGGTGGCGGTGCGGGCGGCCATGGCGGAGGGACGGTCATGGCATGGGGTGATCGACAGTCTGCGGGCCGCCACCGGCCCCTATTGGCATGCTCTGCCGGTTGACGCACGCGCCCGCTTCCTGCGGCATCTGCGGCCCTGGTGGGATGTGCATCGCCACCGGTTGGCACCACCCGTCGATGAAAGGCTGCGCGCCATGATGGCGCAGGGCCGTCTGCGGGTAATTGCGGGCAAGCTGGAATGGCTGCGCGCCGGGGAGAGCGGTGAACTCTGCCTGCGGTTGCGCCGTCGCGGACAGAGGGTGGCAGAGGAATTGACGGTGCAGCATGCGGTGAACTGTGTCGGTCCCGGTGGCGACATTGCCGGAACCCGCGACCCGCTGCTGCGCAGCCTTCTGGATGCGGGACTGGTGCGGCCCGACCCGCTACGGTTGGGTCTGGATACCGACAAAGATGCCCGGTTGAAAAATGCGGAGGGGCAGGTTGTGCCCGGCCTGTACGCCATGGGGCCGATCATGCGCGGCACCCTGTGGGAGATCACCGCCGTACCCGATATCAGGGTACAGGCGCAAAAACTGGCCCATTCGATCCTGGCCGCGAGATAGAACCAGCGTCAGAAAAGGTGTCGCAGACGGCGCAGCCGCGCCTTGTAATAGTACCGACCGACCGCCGTGACCGTGACACGCTTGGCAGCCGACAAGGTGCGCCACAGGAACGGCATGTTGCGCAGGAAGGCCAGACGGCGCGACAGGGCGTTTGACCGTTCCTCCACGGTGCCGATCAGGCTGTCCTTGTTCCGGAAATCCTCGTGCTGGCGGGTGGGAGCGCCATTGGAAACAGGGTGGCTGGGCACGCAGATGTCGCGGCGGATCTTGAAACCCACGATCGATTCATAGAAATGCAGCGAGAAGACACTGTCCTTGTAGGGCAGCGTGGAAAAGGGCTGATTGATGCCGGGGAACCGGGAATTGATATTATCGACGATCACCTTCGTCCATTCGATGAAGGAATAGGGGGTGGGATAGCCGAAATCCTTGAAATAGCTGGTGTGGGTATCCTCCACCGCGATCAGGCCCCCATCCCGGACATGGGGCAGCGCCTCGCAGACGGTCACGATCTGCTGTTCGAATGTGTGGCCACCATCATCCAGCAGGATGTCCACGTTTCCGATCTTGGCGAAAAGCTCCTGCCAGAATTCCGGTTTGGCCTGATCCCCGATATGGATTTCAAACCCGTCCTGTTCCCACCTTTTGGCAGCGGGATTGAAGTCCAGGCCAATGATACGGGCCTTGGGACCGAAAAATTCCCGCCACATGAACAGCGACCCGCCGTTCAGAATGCCAACCTCGACAAAGGTGATATCACGGCCCCGATACGAGCTGAATAAATCCTCATATGCATGAAAATAAGATGAGTGTTTTATAGATGAGTAGGGCGAACGTTTATAGCATTTATAGATATCAGTATATTTATAAGATTGTCCAGCACCAGAAGATTGAGCGGTATTTCCTTCAACCTTGGCGGACAACGACATATCCTTCACCTTTTAATAGGGGGATCGTTCAGCTTTCTAATATATCATCCTTTACCCTGTGGTAACAGGTCATAGGAAATCCCCAAATGGCGGTAGGCAATTAGGGAAACCCAGCGGTTTCGACCTCACCCTTTGCGTGGCCCATAGCGCTTCTTGGGCGTCCCCCGAAAGCCCTGGGGCGGCTTTGGCTTACCAACACCGCCACCGGGTCGACCGCCCGGCCCCTTGCCGCCGCCCATGCGCTGGCGCCGCGCCGTGCTGGCCAGCAGTTCCGACAGGCGTCCCGCCACCTCGGCCCGGCGTTCCTCCACGGCCTTACGGTCGGGAAACAGGCGGGGAAACTTGCGGCTGGCCCAATAATAGAGGTCGCAGGACCGTGACAGTTCCTCCAGCCCATAATCATCCAGCCGTTCCATGCGGGCCGGCACGACCAGGCCCAGCGGCACCGGCTCATCCTTTTCGACCGCACGCAGGATCTGATTGAAGAAGCGGGCATCCACTTCCTTATCGGGATCGCATGGCATGAACAGCAGGGACAGCTTCTGTTCAAACCCGATATCCCGTTCGTCCAGCGCCTGGGCCAGACGGCGCAGGGCCGATAAATCGGCCACGCGATAGGGGCTGCCGGTCGTACGGGCGGCAGCGAAACAATCGATCAGCAGCATCATGCTGTCCCGACCGATACGCCCGGCCAGCCGGTCGACCATGGCGCGGGTGGGCCGCACCGTGAGCGCCCGGCGGGAGCCGAAGGACGGGTCATGGCGGGTCCAGATGGTGCGCAACTGCTGCACCGTACCCTTGGCCACCACGCCGAATTCGCCAACCTCATGATGACCATAGCGCCCGGCGCGGCCCGCGATCTGTTTCAGCTCGGCAGGCGCCAGTTCCCGTTGCTCCACCCCGTCGAACTTTTCCAGTGTCGTGAACAGCACGCGGCGGATGGGCAGGTTCAGGCCCATGCCGATGGCATCGGTGGCGACCACGACATCCGCCTCGCCATTGGTAAACCGCTCCGCCTCACGCCGCCGCACCTCCGGCGCCAGCGCGCCATAGATCACGGCAGCGGTCAGGCCCTTGGCCTGCACAATGTCGCGGACCAGATGCACATTGCGGCGGGAGAAGGCGATCAGGGCATCGCCCTTGCGCACATCCTCAAATTCCAGCCGCTCTTCAACCATGTGCAGCGGCTGCTTGCGTTCCAGCCGCACAATCTCCAGCGGTTCACCCAGATAACCCGCCACCCGTTCAATCAGCGGCAGCGCCTCCGGCGCGCCCAGCAGATAGACGGTGCGCGCCGCCACCCCCATCAGCGCCGCCGTCCAGGCCCATCCGCGATCCTTGTCGGCCAGCATCTGGATCTCGTCGATGACGGCGACATCCACCACCTGCTCTGGGTCCAGCATTTCGATGGTGGAGGCCAGATGCCGGGCGCCGGGAACGCGGATTTCCTCCTCGCCTGTCAGCAAGGTGGTGGGTGTCCCCTCCCGGTTCAGCCGGTCCATGACCTCCAGTGCCAGAAGGCGCAGGGGAGCCAGATAGACACCCTGTTCGGCCTCATGCAGGGCCGCCATGGCGCGGTGGGTCTTGCCGGAATTGGTGGGACCGACGACAGCCACCAGCTTGCGCCCCATGGAACGCGCCGTGGGGAACAGCTTTTCAAACTTGGCGAAGTCGAACTCGGTATTCACGAAGGTGCGGCCACGCGCCACGGCGCGTTCACGCAGCCAGGTGTCCGCCACCTCTTCCCAGCGGCGCAGGATATCATTGGGCTGATGGTTGGTACGCGCAACGCGGTAGAGACGCTGGGCCAGATTCTCGAAGGTCCAGCTGTCATCCGCCTCGCCCACAAGGTCATGCAGCTGCCACAGGCGGGCCGCCACATCCTCCAGCGCTGCTTCCAGCAGCTGACGCAGCTGCGGGTCTTCCACCAGATGCTGACGCAGGGTGGCATCGTCCAGCCCGGCCAGTTCGTCGATGTCGAAGCTGCGGGAGACTTCCAGGCGGATGGGCCCCGGCATCTCGGCAAAGGACAGCTCGTCATGGGCCCGCGCCCGTACCCGGCTTTTCGCTTCTGCCGCCAGCAGGGCGACATGCGTCCCCTCCAGCACGCGGCGCCCCTGTTCCAGCAACTCGGCCCGGCGCACCAATCGCGCCACCAGCCCCTCGATCTCCAACGCCACGGCATCCCGCCGCTCCGCCATCACCACCAGATCGCGCCGCCCCTGTGGCAGCGGCAGACCCAGCGGCACCATGCCATAGGCAGCCGCCTGCTCTATCCGGTCCAGGCCCAGACGGCCGACGGTGGTAACTTCCGGGTGATGCCGGGCAACAGAGAAGACCATATCCGGGTCCATCGCCACTGACGGCTCCGGGGGCAACATATCCATGGGTAACGCTACTCGAAGAAAAGAGATTTCGCAGGCGCACACTATGCCCGCGATCCGGCATTTTGCCCAGGGGCCGGGCGGCATGGCTTCCTTGTGGACAGGGGTGGGGGGATAGGGTGCATTTATGGATTTACATAAAGACGCATATACAGAACTCTCATGAAGAGGTGACTTCATCCGACACCTCGTGTCAGGAGACGTCATGCCTGTCATCTTCCGATGGGAAGGAATCCGGTTTCATTTCTTCTCAAACGAGGGCAATCCGCGTGAGCCCATTCACGTTCACGCACAGAGAGCTGATGCAGAAGCGAAAATCTGGCTCTATCCTGAGGCTGCTATCGCTGACAGTGAAGGCTTTACCCGTCGCGAACTCTCCCAGTTGCTGCGGGTCGTGGAGCAAAACAAGGCACTGATCGAAGAGGCATGGCATGGGCATTTCCGCTGAAACAGTTCGGTTTGATGACCATACGATGTGGGTCGATCTGCGCGATGGCCGCACCATTGGCGTGCCGCTGGCTTGGTTTCCAAGGCTACTGCATGCCACGCCTGAACAAAGGGCCGCTGTCATGATCAGCCCCAGCGGGCGGGGCCTGCATTGGGATGCCTTGGATGAGGATATCTCGGTTCCCGGCCTGCTGGAGGGTCGGGGCGACCTGACCAGCGCCCGCTCCACCGCAGCCTGACATCCGCCCCACCAGCAAACCGAACCTCAAAGGCCAAGCGGGACTTGAACCCAGGCGCGATCCGACGCAAAACCTGCGGACGGCCCGCCTGCCTTTCTGCCGGAGTGATGATGCGCCCCGCCCGCCTTGCCCGACCGACCTGTTCGCTGCTGTCCGCTGCCGCGCTCTGCCTGCTTCTGTCGCTACCCGTGGCGGCGGCGCCAACCCTTACCGTCAGCAGGGAGGTCGGCCTGCCGCTGCAGGCGGCGAAGGAGGCGCTGGCCGCCAACCGTTTTGACGCGGCCCTCGCCGCCATCGACAAGGCCGCCGCCGTGCCCACCATCACGGCGGAAGAAAAATGGGCGGTAGAGCAGACGCGCGCCGCCATTTTCAAGGCGCAGGGGCGCTTCGACAAGGCGGCCATCGCGTTCGAGGCGGCGACCAGTCTGGTGCCGCTATCCGCCGCCGATCAGGCGGGTGCCTTGGAAACCCTTTCGCAGCTCTGGTACCGGGCCGGCAACTATGCCAAGTCGGCGGAGTTCGGGGAAAAAGCCATGGCCGCCGGCAGGCTCAGCGATGCCTTCCGCCAGATGGTGGCAGAGGCCTATTTCCGGGCCAAGGAACCAGCAAAGGCCGGCAAGCTGGCCCAGGCCCTGATCGAGGATCAGCGTAAGGCCGGTCGCGCGCCCTCAGCGGAAGTGCTGCAGCTTCAGGCGGCGTCGGAATTCGGGTCCGGCAATATCGAAGGCTATATCAAGACCCTGAAGCAGCAGCTGCGCACCGACCGCAGCAAGGAGAACTGGCTGCGCCTGTTCAACGCCATGCAGCAGGCCAAGCCCATCCCCGAGAAGCTGGACCTGGACTGGGCCCGCCTGCGGCTGGCGGCCAATGCCTATGAGAACCCGGACTCCTTCACAGAAATGGCCCAGCGCGCCATGGTGGAGGAGTTGCCCGCAGAGGCCGCCGCCGTTCTGGAGCGCGGCTGGTCGCTCGGTATCCTGGGCAAGGGGCCCAAGCAGGACCGGCATGAACGCCTGCGCGACTATGCCACCAGACAGCTGGCCGCGCAGAAGGATGGGCTGACCGCGCGGCAGCAGGAGGTGGCGGCGGGCAAGGATGCCAATGCCATGGCCAAGCTGGGCATGATCCTGGTCTCCCTGGGGCAGACGGATCAGGGCATCGCGATGTTGCAGCAGGCACTGAAAGGCAAGCTGCTGTCCCCCAATGTCGTCCGGCTGCGGCTGGGCATGGTGCAGTACCGGGTGGGTCAGACCAAGGC
>JAEMSB010000716.1 GCA_016463045.1 Niveispirillum sp. | reverse complement strand
CGATCAGGTCGTTCAGCTTGACCGAACTGGTCAGGTGCCAGTCGGGGCCATTGCTGCTTTCATCCGTCGTCAGACCGGTCAGAACGGGGATGTCCTGACGCTGCCGCTCCGGGTAGGGCAGGACGGTGGGCTCCGTGATGGGAAAAAAGCGCAGGCCCGGCGGCCCGACGGATGGGTCCTTTGCCGCCTTGGCCAGTTGTTCGGGCGACAGGGCACGCAGGGCGGCGATACCGGTGACGCCGGCGACCTCCATCACCTTCTGCCCCCGCACCTCAGCATCTGACAGTGGCAGGCTGGGAATGCCCATGCCGGACCCGCTCTGCGCGATGGCGCGGATGAACAGCCCGTCTGCCTTGGGCGAGGACAGCATGGCATGGACAGATGCAGCACCCGCCGATTGTCCGGCGATGGTCACCCGCTTGGGATCACCCCCGAAATTCGCGATATTATTCTGGACCCAGCGCAGGGCCGCGACCTGATCCATCAGGCCGTAATTGCCCGAAGACCCCGCCTCGGCGGTCAGCGCCGGATGGGCCAGGAAGCCATAGATCCCGACGCGATAATTGATCGTGACGACGATGATGCCGCGTGCGGCCAGCTTCTCCCCATCATACAGGGGGACAGAACCCGAACCACCCGCAAACCCGCCGCCATGGATCCAGACCATGACCGGACGGCTGGCATTGTCGGCTCCTGCCGGGCGCCAGACATTGACCGACAGGCAATCCTCACTCATCGGACGGGTGGGGAAATACTCCGCCGACCAGGGGGACCCGCCGGGCGGTGTATACGGGGGCTCCTGCTGACAATCGGCACTGAACTGCGTGGCGTCGCGCACGCCGGACCATGCCGCAACAGGCTGCGGCGGGCGCCAGCGGTTGGCACCACCGGTATCACCGGCATAAGGAATGCCCAGGAAACGGTCGATACCGTTCTGGGTGGACCCTGCCACACGCCCCGCCTCCGTCACGGCCTGCGGGCTTGCGGCGCCCGCCATTGACGGCATGGCACACAGGGCCAGCAATGATGCACCAACCCGCAGAATGGAGAAATTCCACCGCACCTGACACCTCCGATACTGAAAGCCGCCTTAAAGCCGGACATGGATGCCGGGGAAGATCCCCGGCATCCATAATCTCAAGCCATTACAGTGCGCCGGCGATCAGAACCGGTAGGTGCCCTGCACGCCAAACGTACGCGGCGGGCCATAGATGGAGTTGTAGATCAGCGAACCGGCAGCGGCGTTGAAGTTTGCAAAGGCCAGCGGCTGCTTGTCCTCCAGATTGCGGACATAGGCCTGGACCGTATAGTTGCCATCGCCCGAGTTATACTCGACCGACAGGTCGGTCATCATATAGCCCTTCTGGCGCAGGGCAGCCCAGTTCACGACTGACAGGTAATGGGCTGACTTGTACCGGCTGAAGGCAGAGGCCACGACATTTGCGCCGTCACCCAGCTCGAACGTATGGCTGTAACCGGCGGACAGGGTCCATTTCGGGGCCTGCGGCGGACGGTTGCCCTTCAGGTTGAACTGCTGGATGCCGGGGGTGACCGGGTCGGCATCGTTGATCGGGTTGCCATTCACACCGATAAGCGAGGTCGCGAAGCTCTGCACCTTGGCATCCAGGTAATTGACGGTGAAGGACAGTTCGTCGTTTTCCGTCAAGAGGATGCTGGTATCGGTCTCGATACCCCAGACGCGCGACTTACCGGCATTCAGGGTGCGGGCGCCGACATTATTGTCCACGAACACCTGGATCTGCTGATCCTTGTAGTCATAGTAGAAGGCAGAGGCGTTGAACTGCAGGCGGCCACCATTGAAGCGGTTCTTGGTCCCGACTTCATAGGCAACCAGTTCTTCCGGCTCATAGGAGCCGACGCTGTCGAAACCGCCACTCTTATAACCGGTGCTGAGCTTGCCATAGACCAGGCTGTCATCCGCCGGCTTCCAGTCGATGCCGATATTGCCCGTCACCTGATCTGAAGAAGAACGCGGACGCAGGATGGTGGCGCCGGCGGAGCCGAATGCCGGCGGGGTCGTGCCTTCGCCACGGCCAAAGCGCGGGCCGTAATTGTAGAAG
>JAEMSB010000715.1 GCA_016463045.1 Niveispirillum sp. | reverse complement strand
GCGTGGCAACTGATCCAGGATCTGGCCGGGGCTGCGGGTAAGCGGTTGGTTTGATATCCAACCGCATCGGCCATCAAACAAAAAAGGCGGCGCCCAGGGGGCGCCGCCTTTCTTTATGCACATATTGGAAACTTACCCCAGCCGCGCCAGCGCATCGGCCAGCTTTGCCCGCACCGTGTCGGCTTCTGCCCGGCGGTCACGCTGTTCCTCGATCACCTCTTCTGGCGCCTTGTCCACGAAGTTCTTGTTGGACAGTTTGGCGTCGATCTTGGCGATGTCCTGCTCCAGCTTGCCAATCTCCTTGGCCAGCCGCGCCTTTTCCTTCTCCACATCGATGAAGTCGGCCAGCGGCAGGATCAGGGTGGCTTCGTCCAGGATAGCCTGGGCAGAGCCCTTGCCGGCATCCTCGTTGGTCGTCTCCACACCCGACAGGCGTGCCAGACGCAGGATCAGGTCGCGATGGGTGGCCAGACGCTGACGCGTCACCTCCGACGCACCTTTCAGCAGCAACGGCAGCTGGGCCGAGGGCGGCACATTCATTTCCGACCGCACGGTACGGATGGTGGAGATCAGGCGCACCACCCATTCCATCTCGTCGCCCGCCGCCGCATCGACCAGGGCGGCCTGGGGCAGGGGCCAGGGGGCGGAGATCAGGGTCTGGCCCTGGCCGCCCAGCTTCTCGTTCAGCTCTTCGGTGATGAAGGGCATGACCGGGTGCAGCAGGTGCAGGATACGGTCCAGAACCCAGGCGGTGGTGGCGCGGGTTTCGGCCTTGGCGGCTTCATCCTCGCCATTCAGGATCGGCTTGGTGAATTCCAGGTACCAGTCGCAGAAGCTGTTCCAGGCGAACTGATAGATGCCGTTGGCCGCCTCATTGAACTTATAGGCGTCCAGCGCGTCGGTGACGCGGCCCGCCGCCTGCTGCACGGCACCCACGATCCACTTGTTCACGGTCAACTTCACGGCGCCGGGATCGAAGCCCGGCACCTGTGCCACCTGATTCATCTCCGCATAGCGGGCGGCGTTCCACAGCTTGGTGGCGAAGTTGCGGTAACCCTCGACACGGTTGACGGCCAGCTTGATATCGCGGCCCTGTGCGGCCATGGCCGTCAGGGTGAAACGCAGGGCGTCGCAGCCATACTGGTCAATCACTTCCAGCGGATCGATGACATTGCCCTTCGACTTCGACATTTTCTGGCCCTTCTCATCGCGGACCAGGGCGTGGATATAGACCGTCTTGAACGGCACATCCCCCATGAAATGGATGCCCATCATCATCATACGGGCAACCCAGAAGAAGATGATGTCAAAGCCGGTGACAAGAACGTCGCCGGGATAATAGCGATCCAGTTCCGGCACCTTTTCCGGCCAGCCCAGCGTGCTGAACGGCCACAGGGCGGACGAGAACCAGGTATCCAGAACGTCGCTGTCGCGCGTCAGGGCCACACCGGCGCCGGCCAGGGCCTGCGCTTCCTCAGCCGTTTCGGCGACGAAGACATTGCCGTCGGCATCGTACCAGGCGGGGATCTGGTGACCCCACCACAGCTGACGCGAGATGCACCAGGGCTGGATGTTGCGCATCCATTCAAAATAGGTGTTTTCCCAGTTCCTGGGCACGAACACGGTCTTGCCGGTTTCGACCGCTTCGATGGCCGGCTTGGCCAGGGTTGCGGCGTCGCAATACCACTGATCGGTCAGCCAGGGCTCGATCACCACGCCGGACCGGTCGCCATGCGGCTGCGTCATCTTGTGCGGGACGATCTGTTCCAACAGCTCCAGCGCTTCCAGATCGGCGACGACTTGTCTGCGCGCCTCATACCTGTCCAGGCCGCGATAGGAATCGGGCACCGGTTCGCTGAACGCTTCCAGACGGCCATTGGCGTCGGGCTTGTAACCTTCGAAGGCCTGAACGATGCGGGCATCGCGATCCAGCAGGTTGATCAGCGGCAGCTTGTGGCGCTTGCCCACCTCGAAATCGTTGAAATCATGGGCCGGCGTGATCTTGACCGCACCCGATCCCGTCTCCGGATCGGCATACTCATCCGCAACGATGGGGATCAGGCGGCCGACCAGCGGCAGGCGCA
>JAEMSB010000211.1 GCA_016463045.1 Niveispirillum sp. | reverse complement strand
GTACGCATCCTGAACGCGCAGGATGGGTCGAAGGCCGTCACCCGCGTGATGATTGAAACGGCGGACCGGCACGGCCATCGCTGGGCCACCGTCGGCGTGTCGGCCAATGTCATCGACGCCAGCTTCAACGCGCTTTCCGACAGCATCACCTATTGCCTTTATCGGTCCGGTGCCGCTATCGACAGCACCAAGGCGGCCTGATATCCAGGCCGCTTGATGGGCAATCAGGTATCAGTGTGATGTCAAGCGGGACAAACAAGCGCGAACTGGCCAAGATGCAGGCGGACGGGGACGGCCCCGCTGTCATTCTGATCCATCCCCAGATGGGGGAGAATATTGGTGCCTGCGCCCGCGCCATGCTGAATTGCGGCCTGACCGACCTGCGCCTTGTCAGCCCCCGCGACGGCTGGCCCAATGAAAAGGCCGTGTCGGCATCAGCCGGCGCCACTCTGGTACTGGACCGGGTGCGCGTGTTCGACAGCACCGAAGCCGCCATCGCTGACCTGCACAAGGTCTTTTCTACCGCCGCCCGCGTGCGCGATCTGGTGAAACCGGTCGTCACCCCGCGTGAGGCGGCGAACGAGATGCGCGGCCATTGGTCGGCAGGGCGCAAGGTCGGGCTGATGTTCGGGCCAGAACGCACAGGTCTGGTCAATGACGACATCACCCTGTCCGACACGCTGATCTCCGTGCCGCTGAACCCCGGCTTCTCGTCCCTCAACCTGGGGCAGGCCGTGCTGCTGATCGCCTATGAATGGTGGATGACAGGCGTGGAGGTGGAGGACCGGTATCTTCATACCGGACAGTCCGAACCCGCCACCAAGGCCGAGTTGCAGAACCTGTTCGACCATCTGGAAGGGGAGTTGGAACAGTCCGGTTTCTACACCCACCCCGACAAGCGCCCCTCCATGATCCGCAATGTCCGCAACACGTTGCAGCGCTGCGGCATGACCGAGCAAGAGGTCCGTACCTTCCACGGCGTCATCGCGGCGCTGACGGGCCGCAAGAAGCAGCGGAAGGTGGAGGAGTAAGGGGGCAGAGGTCGCTCCCTCACCCTCTCCTTACGCCACCGCGTCGGCCTTCACACCCCAGGACCGGAAAACCTGTCCCCGGCTGTCCTGGCGCCGCCCGACATGGCGGGCCTCATTCTCACGGCGGCGGGCGGCCTTTTCCACGGCGGCCACGCTGTTGAAATGCCGTCCATCCAGGCTGCTGAACAGCGGATGGGCGGAAAAGAAGCGGAAACCCTGGCCATCGGCCACGGCAAGACCGGCCTGATGCCGGCTGGTTTCAATGCTGAATGCCTGGTTCGTCATCATAAATCATCCCCATCGCGGCGAAACAACGTCGCCACGCTGTACAAAATGAATCTGCGGTGGTTGAGGCGGAAAAACCCGCGTCAACAGGCGCGCATCGGCCCGTTGCCAGCAGAGATATGGTGATCGTTCTGTGCGATATGGATAGCCATTTCGCCCTCCTTCCCAATGGTTTGAACCAAACCACGAAGGACCTTCGTGGCGCTTTAGCGTTTGGTGACGCGGCGCAAGCTGCTGTTCGTCAAATTCCCGCGGACCCTGTGGGAGGTCAGGCCGGACCATCTAGTCTGACATCACATTTGGTGATCCGTTGGCCACTGTCAAGTGACAATTTGCGTGAATTTCAAGATGGATAATTCCGCATATCACACATGTTTTGCGTTATTTATGATAATCCACATTTCTGATTGACGTAAACCGGCCAATGTAAAACCCTGGACTGGACGGCGAAATGCCGAACCCCACCTGTGCCCAAGGAGTCCACCCATGTCGCTCTCGCGTTTCGCCACCCGCCTTGCTGCTGCCACCGTCCTAACGGGCCTGGCCTTCGTTGGTTCCGCGCAGGCCGCCGATCCGGTGGTGGTACGCGCCGGCTACATCCCCGTGCTGGGTGCGGCGCAGGCCTTTGTGATCGACAATCAGGGCTGGGATCTTCAGAACGGCTTCGACCTGCAGCTGAAGCAGTTTGACAGCGGCCCCAACGCCATTCAGGCCGTGGCGTCCGGCACCCTGGATGCCTATATCGCCGGCGTTGCCCCCGTCGTGGTGGCGCGCGGCAAGGGTGTCGGCATCCGCGTCGTCGCGTCCACCGCCGTGGAGGAACTGGTGGTCGCCGCCGGCCCCGATCTGGCCAAGACGGGCGGTTCGCCAGCCCAGGCCATCGAGGCCCTGTCCAAGAAGCTGGGCCGCCCGCTGAAGCTGGCGACGCAGCCCGCCGGTTCGGTCCCCAACACCTTCCTGCAATATTGGCTGTGGGAAGTGGCGAAGGTCGATAAGCAGTACGTGGAACTGGTGCCGCAGGGCATTGATGCCACGCAGCAGGCGCTGCTGGTCGGCGCTGTCGATGGCGCCATCATCCGCGAACCCGCCCTGACCATCATCACGGGCCGCAATCCGGATGTGAAGGTGCTGGCCTATGGTCAGGACATCCTGAAGAATCAGCCCGGCAACGTCATCGCCCTGACCGATGATTTCACGTCCAAGCACCCGGACATCGCGCAGAAGCTGGTCGAACTGACCGCCAAGGCCACCGAAGTGCTGAAGAAGGACAAGAAGGTGGCCGTGGCCGCGATTGAGGCCGCCATCGGCAAGGGGCTGGTCCCCGCCGCCATCATCGAACAGGCCCTGTCCTCGCCCGCCGTGAAGTTCAACACAGACCCAGCGTCCATCCTGAAGGAAACGGCCCTGGTGCAGGATTATCAGGTGAAGCTGGGCACCGTGAAGGAAGCCACCCCGGTGGAGCAGATTTTCGACCTGTCCTACTATCAGAAGCTCAAGAAGTAACGGTTCGGTCTGTTGGGGCCAACACCTTCCGGGCGGCACGGTTGCGTAAAACAGCCTTGCCGCCCGCTATCCATTTGTGTGGAATTCTACGGCGGCCTTACCGCCGCAACCGTTTAAATCACCGGTCAAACCAGATGGCCCGCCCCCGCGCCCTCCGCCTGTCCCTGTCGCTGCTTGGCGTCGTCCTGTTCTTCGCCGTATGGGAGGCCCTGCCCCGCTTGGGGCTTGTGAAATCCATGCTGCTGCCAGCCCCCAGCGGCATACCGGCAACCTTCTGGCAGGAGGTAAGCTCGGGTGCATGGGGAGAGGCCGTGCTGCAAAGCTTGCGGCACTATGTATCCGGTCTGGTGCTGGGCTCGGCCCTGGGCGTGGCGCTGGGTGTGGCGACGGGCATGTCGCGCACGCTGGAGGATATGACCAACTGGATCGTCCGCCTGCTGCGCCCCATTCCGGGTCTGGCCTGGGTGCCGTTCGCCATCATTTGGTTCGGAGTGTCTCCGACGGCGGCGAATTTCATCATCATCGTCGGCGTGTTCTGGATCAATTACTTCTCCGCCCTCAGCGCGGTGCAGGCCGTGGACCGTGACCTGATCGAACTTGCCAATGCCTTCGGCCACCGCTCCCCCTTGGCACGGCTGTTCAAGGTGATCCTGCCCGCCTCGGTACAGCCGATCATGGCGGGGCTGCGCACCGGCCTGGGCCAAGCCTGGATGGCGGTGGTGGCCGCCGAACTGTTCGGCGTGGCCGGCCTGGGTCAGCGCATGATGCAGGCATCGTCGCTGCTGGCCACCGATATCGTCGTGGTCTACATGATAACCATGGCCCTGCTCTATGGCGTAGTGGATGCGGGCTTCGTGGCCCTTCGTGACCGTTTGCTGGCGTGGAAAGCATGATCTCGATCAAGGACCTGACGCTCTCCTTCGACAGCGACCGCGGCCGCACCATCGTCCTGAAGGAATTCCATCTCGACATCGCCGATGGGGAATTCATTGCGGTTGTGGGTGCCTCTGGTGTCGGTAAATCCACCTTGCTGCGCGTCATCGCCGGTCTGGTAAAGCCGACATCGGGCACCGTGACCCGCGACAATCCCGAAACGCCGGGCCGCCGCCCCTATGCCCTGGTGTTCCAGGATGCGCGCCTGCTGCCCTGGCGGCGGGTGGTAAAGAATGTGGAATTCGGGCTGGAAGGGCTGGGCCTGGACAAGCAAACCCGCCGCCGCCGCGCGCTGGACGCGCTGGAACTGGTGGGTTTGGCCGACAAGGCCGACCGCTGGCCGCATCAGCTATCGGGTGGGCAGCGGCAGCGCGTGGCCATCGCCCGCGCCCTGGCCGTCGATCCTGACCTGCTGATGATGGATGAACCGTTCGGCGCGCTGGATGCCATCACCCGCCAGGGCTTGCAGGATGAGCTGGTGGACCTGTGGCAGCGCACAGGCAAGACCATCCTGTTCGTCACCCATGATATTGACGAGGCCGTCTATCTGGCCGACCGCGTCATCCTGCTGGCCGGCAGCCCGGCGGGCGTGCGCTCCACCGACCGGGTTGCCACCCCCCGCCCGCGCCAACGCGATGACGCCACCGCCCGCCACACCGCGAATGCCATTCGCGACCGGCTGTCCGGTACCGTGGTGGATGGTGAGGGAATCTAAAAATTACGCGACAGTAAGTCACTTAACATCCGTGAAAGGGATGATGCCGGCCAACCGGTGTCGCCCCTCATCCCTTTCCGGAGGTTCCCATGGCGTTCCGACCCGCCCCTGTCGGCACTGCTTCTGCCAACCGCCCCGCACCGTCCGGCGATAACAGCCAGACCACAGCCCAGCATATCGCGCTGGGCCATGTTGGCCTGCATCAGCCCATGGCCGAGGGCGTCGTGCATCTCAACTTTCTGGATCTGCTGTCCGATCAGTCGGCCGGCGATCCGGCACCGGCCGAACGTCCCGGCATCGACAGCAGCGAAACCGTGCGCAGCGACATCGGCAGCACGACGACGGTAAAGTTCGAGGATGGGTCCAGCCTTGTCGTGGTGCGCAGCCACGATGATGACAGCGTAACGACCACCAGCACGCGCACCGCCGCCGATGGCACCATCACCACCGCCGCCCGCACTGTCACCCATGTCGATGACAACATTGTGCAAACCGTGCTGACCGACAGCCATGGCACCACGACCACCATTGTCAGCCTGGAAGACGGCACCCGCACCACCGACCGGGTGGAGGCTGATGGCGACCATGTGACGTTGGTGCAGACCAACGGCCTGGACGGGCTGACGGGCAGCTACACGGTGATCCAGGCCGATGGCGACGCCGGCACCCTTGATTATTCACTGACTCGCGACGGTGACACCCAGACCTTCAGCATCGAAGGCACCACCGCCGATGGCGTGGCCGTGGACAGCACCGTGGTGGTCGATCTGGACACCAAAGTAGTGACCGTGACCGACCATCAGGGCGACATCGCCACCTACAGCCTGCAGACCTTCCACGATCAAATCCTGGATGTCGGTCTGATCGGCCTGATCGCCGATGTTGATACGGGCTATTTCGGGTGATTGACAGAACTTGCCCCAGCTGTGGCGACTGGCCGTAGGTCAGGGCTCGGCTTACGCCTCGACCTGACCTACCTTGAACGCCACCAATGCGGGCACTCAGAACAGCGTGCCGTAAATCTCCGGCTTGAAACCGACTGTCAGGTGGCCGGCCCGGTCCAGGACCGGCCGCTTGATCATGGATGGCTGTTCCAGCATCAGGGCGATGGCGCGGTCACGGTCGATATCGGCCTTGGCCGCGTCGGGCAACTTCTTGAAGGTGGTGCCGGCCCGGTTCAGCAGAACCTCCCAGCCCAGCTTATCGACCCAGCCGGTCAGGGTGTCACGGTCGATACCGGCTTTCTTGTAGTCATGGAACTGATAGGCGACGCCCTTGTCGTCCAGCCACGTCCAGGCCTTCTTCATCGTGTCGCAGTTCTTGATACCGTACAGGGTGACGCCGCCCGACATGGGTCCGCTCCGTTTCATCGATGATGGCGCGGGTGTAGCAGATCAGGCGGCCGAACGCATCGCCATCTCCTCATACCGCGCATAAAGGATCGCCTCCTCCTTGTGCCAGCGCGACTGAAGCAGCGCCGACATCCGGCCAAAATCCACCGCGAATTCGATACCCGAGCCACCTTCCTTGTACTTGTCGAAGAAAGCCAGGATCTGGCCACCGAGCGCCACCATCTCCTGGCTGAACTGGTCCGCCGTGGCGGCGCGCAACGGGTCCTGCCGGGCCAGACGGCGGTAATCAGGGTAGAATTCCTCATCCTCCCGCCGGATATGGTCAACAAACAGCGCCCTTGCCGCCAGCAGCGTCTGCCGACCGCCTGCTGTGCCAATGCCCTGCCGCCGCACCTCCTCCAGCACGGCCTTCAGTTCGGCATGGTCATGTTTCAGTTGGGGGACGATCCGACGCATGATGGGCACTCCATAAAGCTGCATTTCATATGCATGTTAATTGTGACGACAGCCATTATCCATGTGGCGGGGTGTCGCGGCGGCACTTGAATGATGCGGTCCGCACAGGCATCATTGTCCACCGGTTACCATAAGAAGAATTGTTGGGGGATGGACATGGCGGTGTCACGGCGCGACTGGCTGCGCGGATCGGCGGTGCTTGCGGGGATGATGGCATCGCCCACCCTCACCGTGGCAGCCCCCGGCGTAGAGACCGTTGAAATCTGGCCAGGCAGCGTCGGGCCTGGGTCAAAGGGCGCGCCGTTGCAGCAACGGATGGTGGAGCGCAGCCAGGACCCGTCCAAACCCGACCGCTATATGGAGGGGATCACCCGTCCCTACCTGACCATCCACCGCCCCGCCAAACCCGATGGCCGCGCCCTGATGATCACACCGGGCGGCGGCTATCAGCGGGTGGTGGTGGACAAGGAAGGCGGGGAATTGGCGCCCATCCTGACTGCTGCCGGCATCACCATTTTCATCCTGACCTATCGATTGCCGGGAGAGGCGCCGCAGCATGGGCCGATGGTGGCATTGCAGGATGCACAGCGCGCCATCCGCCTGATCCGCCATCGCGCCAGGGCATGGGCGATCAACCCTGAGACGGTCGGAATCATGGGCTTTTCCGCCGGCGGGCATGTGGCGGCCAGCCTGGGCACGCGTTTTGACGAAGCGGTCTATGATCCGGTTGATGCGGCGGACAAGCTGTCGGCCCGGCCCGCCAGGCTGGCCCTGATCTATCCCGTGATTGACATGGGGGACAGCGCCCATACGGGATCGCGCGACCGGCTGCTGGGGCCCAACCCGTCGGCGGACGAGATTGACCGTTATTCCGCCGACCGCGCCGTTACGGGCCGCACACCGCCCACCTTCCAACTGCATGCCGCCGATGACAATGCCGTGCCCGTGGAAAACAGCCTGCTGTTCAATGCCGCCTGCCGCAAGGCGGGGGTGGAGGCAGAGATGCATCTATACCCGCGCGGCGGCCACGGCTTTGGCCATGGCGCCCGCATCGCCGCCGACAATCCCCTGCGCCGCTGGCCGGAGCTATTCCTAGAATGGTATGGGCGGGGTTAACCCGCCTTGTCCGCCGGCACCACGAAGCTGTCCATCACCTTCTTGATGCCGGCGACATCGAAGCTGATTTCCAGCTTGTCATTCTCCACACCCTTGACCGTGCCATAGCCGAATTTGGTGTGGAAAACGCGGTCGCCGGGGTTGAAGGCGCGGTCGGGTCGCTTGCGCGGGGTCACGTCAATGGCCGTCCCCTCGATCAAACGCCCACCAGCGCGCGCCGGGGCCTGGGCTGCCTTCTGGCC
>JAEMSB010000210.1 GCA_016463045.1 Niveispirillum sp. | reverse complement strand
GGGCACGGACATCGCGGCCATTGTTGGGCGGCGGCAGGCGCAGCCGGTCGATACGGCCAGCGGCCAGATCCAGCACATCGACATCGCCATTGGCCAGACCCAGCCAGACCCTGGAGCGTATGTCGGTATGGGCGGTGTAGACTTCGGGATTGGTCAGGGCCATTGGGGACAGCGGCGTGGCCGGCACCACCCGCAGCCGGTTGGCATGTGGATCATACCGTTCCACCCCCTGGTCTGTGGACAGCCAGACATTGCCCGTACGGTCCAGCATGATATGACGCAGCCGGTCACCATTCAGGCTGCCGGGCAGGACGGGATCATGCCGCACCTGCCGCAGCCGCCCTGTCGCCGGATCCAGGATGATCAGGCCGGCGCCATCGGTGGCGATCCACAGCCCCTCATTCGGCACCTCCACCATGGACCGGATGGTACGCCGCCCGGCCAACCCGTTTGGTCCGGTCAGGCCCGCTACAGCGTGGGCGCTGCCGTCCGGCATCAGATAGGCCACACCGGCGTCGCCCGACCCAAGCCATAACCGGCCCTCCCGGTCGCGGTGGATGATCCAGATTTCCGTATTCACGGTCTCGGCGGCGGGACCTTCCGCCTTTATGGCGGTGAAATGGGTCTCGCCCGCGCGGCGGCGCATCAGGCCGCCCATGCCGCCCACCCACAGATCGCCGTTGGGCTCTTCCAGCGCGGCGAACAGCTTGGGATTCAGCGCCTGTCCCGCCGCGTCCCGTAGCGGGATGGGACGCAGGACATTATCGGCCGCTCGCCACAGGAACAGGCCGTCATCGGCGGCCACCCAGGCCGCATCGCCCGCCTTGTCGCGGGCTGGCGTGATGGCATAGATGCGGGCACCCGGCCCATCTTGCGCACTGATCCGGCGGAAATGGTTGGTCGTGGCATCGTACCGGACCAGACCTGCTGCCCCCATGCCGATCAGCATGCCACCATCCGACAGGGGCAGCAGGGAGCGCACATAGATTTCAGGCAGACGGTCGGGATCGTCCGGGTCGCTTTCCCATTGATGAAGGCGGTAACCGTCATAGCGGGCCAGACCCGCAAAGGTGCCAATCCAGATCAGGCCGGCCTTGTCCTGGGCCACCGCGCTGATCGTGTCATTGGGCAGTCCGTCGGTCGCTGTCAGATCAGTGAAACCAACCGACGGAAAATCACCCCACGGATCAGCATTCGCCCTGGCCACGGGCAAAATCCCGGCCAGGCACGCGAACAGCAGACCGGCCAGGACCAGCCCGGCGCGCGATGAAGGACATTGACACATGTGTCAGTTCGATACCGCAATGACGGCGCCACTATGCCGCGCGGCATGCCGGCTGGAAAGGGGTGCGACCTGTCCGAAAGGATGAGGCCTGCACCTTTAAGCAATGACTACAGCGACGCCATGGCCAGCAGCAGGCCGGCACCGATCAGCAGGGCACCTGTCATCCGGTTCAGCCAGCGTTGCGCCACCGGACCCGTCAGGCGCAGGGCCAGGCCCTTGCCACCCACGGCATAGGTCATGATCCAGCCGAATTCGATGATCAGCATCGTGACCACCAGGATGGTCAATTGCGGCGCCATGGGCCGTTCCGGATCAATGAATTGCGGGAAGAAGGCGGCCATGAACACCAGCGCCTTGGGGTTGGACAGGGTGATCAGCAGACCCTGACCCAGCAGCCCCAATTGCCCCCGCCGGTCGGGGCCCGCCTTCATGGCAGCATCCATATCCGCCGCTTCGTCCCGGATGGGGGCCCGCCAGGCCTGGATGCCCAGCCAGGTGAGATAGGCAACGCCCACCCATTTGAAGATGGTGAAGGCCAGCGGCGAGGTTTTCAGCAGCACGCCCACCCCCAGCGCCGACAGGCCAGCCAGCAGGCCCAGCGACAGGCACATGCCGATCCCGCCCCAGGCCGCCCCGGCCAACCCATGTCGCATGCCCATGGACAAAGCCGACAGCATATTGGGACCGGGCGTGGCCGACAGGAAAAAGCAGGTGGTCAGGAAAATGACCAGGGTCTGGGTGGAGATCATCATGCATCCGTACGCGAGGCGCCATCCATGCCAGCCGTGAATGGATTGGCGGCGGCGCTTGAACCGGAACTGATATGCAACACCTGCTGCGGGAAGGGAATGGTGATGCCGTCGGCATCGAACCGCTTCTTCATGCGGCGGTTGAATTCGCGGCCGATCCCCCATTGCTGTCCGGCCCGCGTCTTGATGCGGCCCTTGACCAGGACGGCGCTATCCTGGAACGCGTCCACACCGGCGATCTCTACCGGTCCCAGGATATTGGCTGCATATTCCGGCTCCGCCTGCATCTGCGCCCCGATATCCCTCAGCACGGCCACAACCTTGTCCGTGTCCACGGCGTAATCGACGGTGACGTTCAGGACGTAGAAGCTGAAATCCTTGGTAGAGTTGGTGACCGTGGTGACGGAACTGAACGGGATGGTGTGAACGGCGCCGTCATAACCGCGCAGGCGGATGGACCGGATGGACATGGCCTCCACCCCACCCGACAGGCCGCCGACGGTGACGCTGTCGCCCACCGCGATCGTATCTTCGATCAGGATGAACAGGCCGGTAATCACATCCTTGACCAGGGTCTGCGCCCCGAAGCCGACAGCCAGACCGATGACACCGGCACCGGCCAGCAGCGGCGCGATATTCACCCCCATTTCCGACAGCACGATCAGCCCGGCCATGGTGACCAGGAAGATGGTCATTGCATTGCGCAGCAGCGGCAGCAGGGTGCGCATCCGCGCACTGCGCACCAGCCGCGCCCCCTGATCGTCGGTGGCGTTCAGGTAACGCAGGATGGCGCCATTGACCATTTCCCAGACGACCAGCGCCAGGGTCAGCACCACCAGGATAGTCACGGCACTGGACGCCACCCGCTGCCCCAGGTCGGAACCCAGCCAGGACAGGGCATCGGCACCCCAGGCCTGCAACAGCAGCAGCAGGGTGAACAGGGCCAGCACCGCCTGTGCCACCCGACGCAGGAAGGGCAGGTACCGGTTGGCCCGTTCCTCAAGCCCCGGATAGGCTGTGCGCATATCGGCGGGAACCTTCAGCCCCTGGTCCACAAGCCGGTCCAGTCCCTCCGACAGCAAGCGGGAGACGATCAGGATGGCACCCGTGACCAGGGTGGCGCGCAGTACGAAATCAAACCCGCCCGCGATCTCCAGCGCCCAGATCAGATAGACGGCCCCCAGATAGAGGATGGCCAGGATATGCCAGACATCGGCCAGCCTTTGGCGGACCAGCGACAGGGCGGCCAAACGGCGGGCCTGGGCCGGGGTGGAACCAGGCAGGGATTCGTCCCCCGACGCCTCGCCGGCCAGGACATCGCGTAACGCCTTGTCGCGGTTATCAGGATCGGATGGGGGCTGACCCCGCAGGGTCTGGGCCACTGCGTCGCGGTTTTGCAGGATCAGGACGATCAGCATGGCGGTGACCAGCAGGCCGACCAGTTTCAGCCAAGCAGCGTGCGGCGTGGCGGGCAGACCCAGCACGCGCATCGCCTCGCCCGCGAAATAGCCGTAGACGCCGATGATGGTGATCCGGCGGATCCAGATCAGCAGATAGGCCGCTGTCTCATCGGTGACGCGGGCCAGTCGCAGATTGGAACATGCTGGCGACAGCAGCACCCGACTTGCCACCAGGACACCCTGGACGATCAGACTGGCATTCAGGATGATCAGGGACGCCAGCCGCACCGCCCGCGGCGCCTCTGTCGCCGACAGCAGGCCGAATCCAGCCAGGGCAAAGGCCGCCATGGGCAGAAGATCGATGACCAGCCGGGCCAGCAGCAGCAGAAGTTTAGGAAGAAGCCCGCCGGGCGTCCGCGCGCCCAAGGCCGCCCGTGGCCGGGCCAGCAGCCATATCATGGCAAAGCGCGCGGCATAGCCGCCGCCGATGATGATGGCCAGATGCAGGGCCAGTAGGACCCAAGCATCGCGCTTGGCCGGATCGGCCACCTGCTGGTTCAGCCAGCGCAGCGCATGCGGTGCGTCGATGACGGCGCGGCTGGCCGCGGCCACCTGCTGGCTGAACAGGTCGATCCGGTCCGACAATGTATCCAGCGCCCGGCTTCCAATCGTTTCCGGCTCCGCCGCCGGCTTCTCCACCGCCTTCAACGCCTTCAGCTGCGCCAGCAACGCGTCGCGTTTGGCGGGATCCTCCAAGGTGGTGATCAGCCGATCAACCTCGGCAGCATTGGGCTTGTCCGCGGCGGGGGCTGCGTTCTGTGCCGGTGCGGGCAGGGTCCCCAACAGGGCCAGGCCGAGAAGCAGGCAGGACAGGAGAAAACGGATCGGGCGGGTCTGCATGGGCAGGTCGGGCCTTCATGTTCCGGGTACCGGGTAGGTCGCGACACCCAACATAGCAATCCTGGCCCGATCTTCCATGGGTAACGCCATGTGTGTAACGCCTCTCGTCCCGGCACGCCGGTCGCGCTATGTATCTGGCAAAGCAATCCAACAAACCTACGGACGATCCATGTCACCCGCCGATACGCCCGAGAACCCGCCCAACACCAAGCTGGTGGAGAGCAAACAGAAATGGGCCGAGGAAGGCCGCCTGATGACGGGCGCGACCGCCCCGGGTGCCGACCGCCTGCCGCCCGGTCAGCGGGAGGTGAAGAACTGGCCCGTGCTGGATCTGGGCATCCAGCCGGAGATCGCGCTCGATCAGTGGGAGCTGACCATCGACGGGCTGGTGGCCCATCCCACGACCTGGGGCTGGGCGCAGTTCAAGAGCCAGCCGCCCTTCACCGACGTGTCCGATATCCACTGCGTCACGGCCTGGTCGCGCTATGACAATCACTGGGAAGGCGTGTCAGCCAGGCATATTCTGGAAGTGGTGAAGCCGCTGCCGGAAGCGAAGCACATCGTCTTCCATTCCTACGATGGCTACACGACCAATGTCGCGCTGTCGGTCTTTGACGATGCCGACGTGCTTCTGGCCCATAGCTGGGAAGGCAAGCCGATCACCACTGAACATGGCGGGCCGGTGCGGGTGATCATCCCGAAATTCTATTTCTGGAAATCGGCCAAATGGGTGAACCGCATCGAATTCGTGGCTGAGGACCGGCCCGGCTTCTGGGAAGAACGCGGCTACCACAATGAGGGCGATCCCTGGACCGAACAGCGCTATAGCTGAGGCGGGGAAACAAGGCCGGCGACTGCCGGCCCGCGACCCCATGGTCGCGTAAGCCAAGGCGGCGGATGCCGCCGCCCGGCGATTGAGGGAATATAGAAAGACCCAGGGTCATGATCCCTGACCCTGGGGGTCAGCGATTCGGTGCGTTGCCAGAAGTCGGTAGCGAGATTATATTCAAGAAGGCTGCCGGGGTGCTGCTAACACCCCGGCTTCCCCTTAGAACCGGATCATAAGGCGCAGGCTGATGCCGAAGCCTTTGAAGACCAGTTCTACGGAACGGGGTTGCTTAGGTTCAGTAAGCATCCTTCTCGCTCCTGTGTGGCGGGGGGTGGCCTATCGGCCCCCTGTTACACCACGAGGAATAGAGTAGGCGAAACGCTGTTTCCTCTTGAAGGAACATGTCGGCGTTTCGCCTATTTTTTTGCCCTCTGATCACCTTGCACACGCGGAAATCATCCTCTTGAAGAACCCGAAGAAAGAAGCCCCCTTCCCCACCAAGGAGCAGGTCCTGGAGTTCATCCGGGAAAGCCCCTACCCGGTGGGAAAGCGGGAGATTGCGCGCGCCTTTCACATCAATGGCGATGACCGCATCGCCTTGAAGGAGCTGCTGCGTGACCTGGAAGGGGATGGGGCCATTGAAAAGGGCGGCCGCCGCCGTCTGGCCCCGCCGGCCAGCCTGCCGCCCGTGGGCGTGGTGATCGTCACGGGTGTGGATATGGACGGGGAGGTGATTGCAAGGCCGCTGAACTGGTCCGACCCGGACCGGGAACCGCCGCGCATCATCATGAAGCCGGAACGCCGTGGCACCCCGGCCCTGGGTGAGGGGGACCGCGCCCTGGCGCGGCTGGCCCGCATCCGTGACGACCTGTACGAGGGCCGCACCATCAAGAAACTGGGCGGGGATCAGACCGCGCAGATCGTGGGCGTCTATGAGCTGGGTCCCGATGGTGGCCGCCTGCGCCCCGCCGACCGAAGGGCCAAGGCGGAATTCATCATTCTGCCGCAGAACGCCATGGATGCCGCACCGGGCGATCTGGTGGTGGCGGAGGTTCTGCCCGCCTCCCGCCATGGCCTGAAACAGGCGCGGGTGGTGGAGGTGCTGGGCGGTATCGACCAGCCCCGGGCCATCAGCCTGATCGCCATCCACCAGCATGGCATCCCGGTCCATTTCCCGCCCGCCGCCATCGAACAGGCCGAAGCCGCACAGGAACCGACCCTGTCAGGCCGCACCGACCTGCGCGATATCCCGCTGGTCACCATCGACGGGGCCGATGCGCGGGATTTCGACGATGCCGTCTTCGCGGAAAAGGACACGGACCCCAATAATGATGGTGGCTGGCACCTGCTGGTCGCCATTGCCGATGTGTCGGCCTATGTCACGCCGGGTAGCCCGCTGGACCGGTCGGCGCTAGATCGCGGCAATAGCTGCTACTTCCCCGACCGCGTCGTGCCCATGCTGCCCGAAGCGCTGTCGAATGAGCTGTGCAGCCTGAAGCCCGGCGTCAACCGCGCCTGTCTGGCCGTCCATATCTGGATCGATGCGGCGGGTCGGATCAAGCGGCACCGGTTGGTGCGCGGTCTGATGCGGTCTGCCGCACGCCTGACCTATGAGCAGGTGCAGGACGCGTTCGACGGGGCGCCTGATGATCTGACCGGCCCGCTGCTGGACCCCGTCATCCGCCCGCTCTACGGCGCCTATGCCGTTCTGGCGCAGGCGCGGGCCAAGCGCGGGACGCTGGAACTGGACCTACCGGAACGCAAGGTGCGGATCGGGGAGGATGGTAAGGTCGCCGAAATCGGCGTGCGCGCCCGGTTCGACAGCCACCGCCTGATCGAGGAATTCATGATCGCCGCCAATGTCGCGGCGGCAGAGGCGCTGGAGGCGCGCGACACGCCCCTGCTCTACCGTGTCCATGCCGAACCGGCCCTGGACAAGCTGGAGCCGCTCCGCGAATTCCTGAAGACGATGGGCTACAACCTCGCCAAGGGGACGGTGATGCGGCCCGCGGCCTTCACCAACATCCTGGACAAGGCAAAGGACACGCCGGAGTCGGAAATGATCAGCACGGTCATCCTGCGCTCCCAGGCGCAGGCCGTGTATCAGCCCGACAATCTGGGCCATTTCGGGCTGGCCCTGGAACGCTATGCCCATTTCACCAGCCCCATCCGCCGCTACGCCGACCTGATCGTGCATCGCGCCCTGGTGCGTGCCTATCACCTGGGTGATGGCGGCCTCAGCGATGAGGAGATGGGCAAGCTGGACAAGATCGGGGAGCAAATCTCCGGCACCGAACGCCGCGCGGCGGATGCGGAGCGCGACGCGCTGGACCGCTATGTTGCCTCATACCTGTCCGACCGTGTGGGGGCGACCTTCAGCGGCAAGATCAGCGGTGTCTCCAATTTCGGCCTGTTCGTCAGACTGGATGAGACGGGGGCGGACGGGATCGTGCCCGTTTCCACCCTGCCCGACG
>JAEMSB010000714.1:1614-2092 GCA_016463045.1 Niveispirillum sp. | reverse complement strand
GGCGCTGGGCGCCTTTCTGGCCGGGCTGGTCCTGGCTGGGACGGAGTTCCGGCATCAGGCCGAATCAGATATGCAGCCTTTCAAGGGGCTGTTGCTGGGTCTGTTCTTCCTGTCGGTTGGTCTGGGCATTGACGTTGCCGCCATTGCCGACCGCGCGCATTGGATCATTCTGGGTGTCCTGGGTCTCATCACTCTGAAGGCAATGACGGCGGGCCTGCTGGCCCGGGTCTTCGGCGCGCCCCGCGATGTCGCCATCCGCTCCGGTTTGCTGTTGGGGGAGGCGGGGGAGTTCGCGTTCGTGATCATCACGACCGCTGTGGCCGGGCGGTTGATCGATAATGGCTGGGGGCAGACGCTGGCGGCCACGGTGGGGCTGTCCATTGCGGTCACACCTTTCCTGCCGGCCCTGGCCGATCGGCTTGTGGCCCGGTTCGCCCCGCCCTCAGCGCCGTCTGCCGTTGCAGGGGGGGGTGAGGAG
>JAEMSB010000714.1:0-1604 GCA_016463045.1 Niveispirillum sp. | reverse complement strand
ACCATGTCATCATCTGTGGATTTGGCCGGGTGGGCCAGACCGTGGCCGCCCTGATGGCCCGGCAGCAGGTGCCCTTTGTCGGTATCGACATGAATGCCGATCTGGTCCGCCAGCATGCGGTGAAGGGATTGCATATCCTTTATGGTGACAGTGCCCGGCATGAGACCTTGAAGCGGCTGGGTGCCGACCATGCCGTCGCGGCGATCATCACCCTGGATGATCCGCAGGCCGCCGCCCGCACCGTTGCGGCTTTCCGCGATCATTGGCCCGGCCTCCGCCTGTTCGCCCGCGCCCGCGACCGCGGGCATGCGGCAGCCCTGCTGGCCCTGGGGGTGGAGGCAGTGGTGCCTGAAACTTTCGAAAGCAGCCTGGTACTGGCACGCGGCGCGCTCGAATCACTGGGCGTGCCGTCCGCCGCCGTTGATGAGCTGGTGATGCTCTATCGCGAAACCGACCATGGTATGACCCGGGCCAGCGATGGCCAGACGTGAGCGGGTTTCCTGGGCCTATCCTTCCGCGCCACAAAAAAAGATTAACGCTCTTGGTGGATAGTGCGATGGTTCGCCCGGACGCACGGCACCCGAAAGGGGTAGCCGGGTTCGGCCATACATTGACGGGAGCGGGATCGTGAGCCGGTCCATCGAAGGCGTATCGAACTGGATGCATATGTTCCGCTGGATCGTGAAGCTGATCCGCGATGAATATGGCGTCGATGAAAAGATACTGACCCGCACCGCCATGCTGGAGACCGATTGCGGCCTCTCCATCGAGCAGGTGGAAGAGGTACTGGAAATCATCGCCGAAAGCTTTGAAGTGCGCTTCCCCTCCGGCACGCTGGATGAAGTGCTGAAGCTGGAAGAATTGTGCATGCTGGCGGCGTGGCTGCGCGGTCTGTTCAAGAAGCCGGAATTCATCTCGGCGGATTTCGAAGGCCGCTGCCGCGGATCCAACCCGCTTGCCGGGGCCTGATCCCCGGTCCATATCAGATGCCCTGATTTAACATTCGGGCGTATGCCGATATGACCATCCATCTTCTGCGCCTGGCCGTGGGCGCCGAAAGCCTTCAGTCGATGCGTGACTGGCGCCGCGATCACCAGATCACCTGGCAAGGGCGCGCTGTCGTTCCCACCTATACAAAGCGGGCACCGACCCGGATAGCGGAGCTATTGGATGGTGGCTGCATCTATTGGGTAGTGAAGGGCTTTGTGCAGTGCCGTCAGCGTTTCGTTGGCTTCGACATGATCCGCGATGTCGACGGCACCGAATATTGCCGCATGCTGATGGACCCGGAACTGACCGAAACCGTGTCCATGCCCAAGCGCCCGTTCCAGGGCTGGCGCTATCTGAAGCCTGAGGAAGCGCCGGCTGATCTGGGGGAAGGGCAGGGGGGCGATCCTCTGCCGGAGCATCTCCTGGCCGAATTGCGGGCTCTGGGGCTGGTCTGAAGAAAAATGCGGCGGGTGCGAAAATAGTTGTTGCAGTGCCCAGTCACCGGGTCTATACCCCGGCTCCCGCTTGGGACGGTGCTTTGAGGTGCTGAGACGAGCGGGGTTCGGATGGTGGTTTTGGCCAGTATCCGGTGGTTCTTTGGCTGGTTTTTCTGG
>JAEMSB010000209.1 GCA_016463045.1 Niveispirillum sp. | reverse complement strand
CCCCTGAGACTTGCCCTGTTCGATTGCGACGGCACCCTGGTGGACAGCCAGCACGCCATCGTCGCCGCCATGGAGGCGGGGTTTGCGGCCCATGGTCTGGTGCCACCGCCGGCCCGCGACGTGCGTCGCGTTGTCGGCCTGCCGCTGGTGCCGGCGGTCGCCACCCTGTCGCCCCATCTGACAGCCGATGCGCATGAGGCGATAGCGGAGGCGTACAAGGCCGCCTTTTACCGCAACCGTCTGGCCGGCACCCACCCGGAACCGCTGTTCGATGGTGTGGTGGCGGCGCTGGACGCGCTGGAGGCGGCCGGATTCGTTCTGGGCATTGCCACAGGCAAAAGCCGGCGCGGTCTGGATGCCACGCTGGCCCATCATGGCTTGGCGCATCGTTTCGTCACGTTGCAGACCAGCGACCGGGTGGCGGGCAAGCCCAGCCCCGACATGGTGTTCGCGGCCCTGGCCGAAAGCGGGGCGGAGGCGGCGGATACGGTTGTCATCGGCGATACCAGCTTTGACATCCTGATGGCCCGCAATGCCCGCGTCCGATCCATCGGCGTGTCTTGGGGCTATCACGAGGGTGCGGAACTGCTGGCGGCGGGTGCGGACCTTCTGGTGCATGAATATTCGGCCCTGCCCGGTGCGGTGACGGGCCTGTTGGTCAAGGATTGAGGATCATGAAGCGCTTTTACCGCCAAGTGGAAACCATCGCCGCCGAGGGTGGCTTCACCCTGACCCTGGATGGCAAGCCCGTGCGTACCCCCGCCAAGCTGCCGCTGGTGGTACCGACCCAGGCCTTGGCCGAGGCGATTGCCGCCGAATGGGCCGCTCAGGGGGAAGAGGTGAAGCCCGCCACCATGCCGCTGACGCAGTTGGCCAGCACCAGCATCGACGGTGTGCGTGGCCGTCTGGAGGCTGTGGCCGAAGCATCCGCCGTTTATGGCGAAAGCGAACTGGTCTGTTACCGCGCGGACGAGCCGGCGGAGCTGGTGGAGCGGCAGGCAACCTTGTGGAACCCGCTGCTGGACTGGGCCGCCCGCCGCTATGACGCGCACCTGCTGATCGCCACCGGCATCATCCATAAGCCGCAGCCGGAAGGTGCCTTGAAGGCCCTGCGCGTTGCCGTTGACCAGCTGGATGAATGGCACCTGACAGCGCTGCAGAACACCATCGGCATCACGGGTTCGCTGCTGGTGTCCCTGGCCCTGATCGACCGCCATATCACGGCGGAACAGGCGTTCGATCTGGCCCAACTGGATGAGAATTACCAGATCGAGAAATGGGGCGAGGATTGGGAAGCCGCCGACCGCCGCGCGGTCCAGCGTGCAGACTTGGCCCATACTGTCCGGTTTCTTGATTTGCTGCGCTGAAGCATTTCATTCCGCATTGCGCAAAATTTCAGGTGGCATTTCCAGTTGTCGCCAAACCTGATACAAGCTGTCGCCAACAAAGATACGTATGTTCTTGGGGGGGGGCTGGTTGGGATGCGGAATGATGAAGTCCGTGCAGTATTCGCACGTGTTGGCAATGCTGTGGATGGCGCCGTAAATGCTTTGCAGCGCCGCCTGGATGTTGATGGATTAGCCGCTTCCAGCCTGCGTTCCCTGATCGATGGCAGCTTGCCTGCGGACAAACAGGAGGAACTGGCCGCCGCCTTCCGGGCTTCGGGCAAGTCTCCTGCCGTGCTGGCGGCGGGTTTCGCGGCTTTCCAGGCAGACCTGTCGGCGGCACTGATTGCATCCTCCCGCTGGAAACAGGCGGCGGCTGTCGATGGTGTCCGGGTACTGGGGGCGGTTCTGGCCGACGCATTGTCGGTGCTGCTGTCGCCGGTTGCCGCCGCCAAGACTGCTGCCGGGCATCCGGCACCCGATACGGCGGGCTTCATTGCCAGCCTGATGGACCGCACCGTCGATGTCGCCACGGCCATCAATGATGCCTCCATTGCCAATGCAGAAATGGTGGGGCAGTTGCGGGCCGTGGACAGCCAGGCCCAGGCCATTGCCGCCGCGACGGAAGAAACGGTTGCCGGCGTCAATGAAATCTCCGCCCGCAGCCAGGATGTGGCCCGGCTGGCGTCGGAGGCGCATGACGTGGCCGAGGGCGGGCGTCAGGCGGTTGCTAATGCCGTGCGCGGCATGGATGCCATTGCCGATGCGGTGGCGCAGAGCGCGTCGCGTGTGTCCGAACTGTCTGAAGCGTCCGACCGTATTCAGGACATCCTGGCCAGCATTGAGGCGATTGCCGCCCAGACCAACCTCCTGGCGCTCAACGCCACCATCGAGGCGGCGCGCGCAGGCGAGGCCGGCAAGGGCTTTGCGGTCGTCGCGTCGGAGGTGAAAAGCCTGGCCAACCAGACGGGACGCGCGACGGAGGACATCCGTTCCCGTCTGGCGCATCTGCGCGCGGAAATGGCCACTATCGTCGGGTCGATGCAGGATGGTACCCGCGCCGTCGCCGCGGGCCAGGACCAGATGCGCGAGGTTTCGGCCCGGATCGATGATGTGACGACCCGCGTCGATACCACGACCGAACGCATGGCCGAGATTGCCGCCATTTTGCAGCAGCAAACGGCGGCGGCGCAGGAAGTGGCCCAGGGTGTGACCGACATTGCCAGCCGGGCCGCGCGCAACAGCCAGGCGATCATGCGCAATGTCGATGCCACCAAGGGCGTGGAATCGCTGCTGGGCAAGCAACTGTCCGACCTGATGAAGCAGGACATTCCCAACAAGATCGTGAAGATCGCCAAGGTCGACCACATCATGTGGAAGAAGCGGCTGGCCGACATGGTGGTGGGCCTGCAGACGCTGAACGCCGCCGAACTGGCACGCCACGACGCTTGCCGTCTGGGTAAATGGTACTATGGCGCCGGCTCACTGCCTCTGCGCGGCCACCCGGCCTTCGCGGGCCTGGAGGCACCGCACAAGTCTGTTCATGAACATGGCATCCGCGCCGTCGAACTTTTCAATGCGGGCGACCTGGACGGGGCCATGAAGGAAATCGTCCTGGTGGAGGAAGCGTCCGAACGCGTGGTCGCGCAACTGGACCGCTTGCAGAACGAGCCGGGGACGGCAACACAGCAAGCGGCTGGATTCTAAGGCCCTCACCCCGACCGCAGATATTTCACTGCCGCATCCCGCTCGAACAGGTAGAGCAGGGTGCGCAGGGCCTTGCCGCGTTCGGACTCCAGTTCCGGGTCGCGGTTGACGATCAACCGGGCATCGTCGCGGGCCACGGCCAGCAATTCGCCATGCACCGCGACATCGGCCAGCCGGAATTCGGGAATGCCCGACTGTTTGGTGCCCAGCATTTCGCCGGCACCGCGCAATTCCAGATCCTTCTCCGCGATGATGAAGCCATCCTCGGTATCCTTCATCACCTGCAAACGCTGCCGCGCCACCTCGCCCAGCGGCTGGTAATAGAGCAGCAGGCAGGTGCTGGCGCCCGTGCCACGCCCGACGCGGCCACGCAACTGGTGCAGCTGCGCTAGACCGAAACGCTCGGCATGTTCGATCACCATGATGGTCGCCTCGGGCACATTCACACCCACCTCGATCACGGTCGTGGCGACCAGAACGTCCAGGCGGCCTTCCGAGAAGGCGGCCATGACCGCGTCCTTGTCCGGCCCCTTCATCTTGCCATGGATCAGGCCGACACGGTCGCCCAGCCGTTCCACCAGCGTGGCGTGGCGGTGGGTGGCGGCGGCCAGATCCACCTGCTCGCTCTCCTCCACCAGGGGACAGACCCAATAGATGCGCTGGCCCGACGCGATGGCGCGGGCAAGGCCGCCCGCGACCTCGTCCAGGCGGTCTGCATGCATGACCACCGTCTTCACCGGCTGCCGCCCCGGCGGCTTTTCATCCAGGCGCGAGACGTCCATGTCACCATAGACGGTCAGGGTCAGGGTGCGGGGAATGGGCGTGGCCGTCATGACCAGCGTATCGACGCCGCGCCCCTTGGCCGCCAGTTGCAGGCGCTGATGCACGCCGAACTTATGCTGTTCATCAATCACGGCGACCGCTAGATCGGCAAAGGCCACCTCTTCCTGGAACAGGGCGTGGGTCCCGACCAGGATATCGATCTCCCCCGCCGCCAGCCGTTCCAGCAGGGCCGCCCGCGCCTTACCCTTGTCGCGGCCCGTCAGGACGGCAAGGCGCACGCCGGCGGCAGCGCACAGGGGGGTGAGCGTTTCGACATGCTGCCGCGCCAGGATCTCGGTGGGCGCCATCAGGGCCGCCTGCGCGCCGGTTTCCACGGCGTTCAGCATGCACATCAGGGCGACGATGGTCTTGCCGCTACCCACATCACCCTGCAACAGGCGCAGCATGCGCGACGGGTCTTCCATGTCGGCGAAAATCTCCGCCAGCGACCGTTCCTGTGCCCCTGTCAGGCGATACGGCAGGGCCGCCGTCACGGCGGCGCGCAGCCGCCCATCGCCCTTTGTCACCCGTCCCGACAATTTGCGCTGCTGCGCGCGGACCAGCACCAGGGCCAGCTGGTTGGCCAGCAACTCATCAAAGGCCAGCCGTTGGCGCACCGGGCCCAGCGGGTTGATATCCGCCTCATCCACCGGGTTGTGCAGGCGGGTCAGGGCCCCATGCCAGTCCGGCCAGTCCCGCACCTTCAGCCAGGCCGCGTCCTGCCATTCCGGCAGTTCCGGCGCGCGGGTCAATGCGGCCTGGATGGCGGTGCGCAGCGGCTTGGGGTTCAGCCCGCCGGTCAGCGGATAGGTTGGTTCCGTCGCCGATGGCGGTGCGCCTTCATCCGCCGGGGCGGCATGGTCGGGATGGGCGATCTGAAGGTGATTATTATAATACTCCGCCTTGCCGGAGACGGTGATCTTCGTCCCCACCGGCAGCTTGTTCTCCAGCCAATCGCCCTTGATATGGAAATAGACCAGATCCATCGCACCCGTATGGTCGGTGCAGCGGATGCGGTAAGGGCGGCTGGGCGACAGCGAAGGGGCATGCCCATCCACCCGCACCGTCAGCACCACATGCCGCCCGTCGGGCGCCTCGGCAATGCTGGGCACCTGGATACGGTCCACCACGCCCGTGGGCTTATGCCACAGCAGGTCGACCACATGCGGGCCCGCCAGCTTTTCCGCCAGCTTGCCAAGGCGCGGACCCAGGCCGGGCAGGCTGGTCACGGGTGCGAACAGGGGAAATAGGATGGCGGGACGCAAGGGCTGACCCTATCTGACACGAACGGGGCAGGGGACGGCTGACAGCCGGCCCCACAGGTTCTATATCAAAGCCCAGCATCAAACCGGAACCAAGATGATGATCGATCTTCCCGACGCCGACCTGTCCCCCCGCCGCAAGCGCCTGATCTTCCGCAGCGACCATCGCGGCACCAAGGAAATGGACCTGCTGCTGGGCAGTTTCGCCCGCAAACATATCGCCACGATGGACGAGGCGATGGTCGACCGGTTCGAGGTGCTGTTGGAAATGTCCGACCCCGACCTCTACAACTGGATCACCGGCCAGGAACCGACGCCACCGGAATGGGATGACGCGCTGATGGACATGCTGAAGGCGCACCGGTACGGGTGAGGCACTTGGGTGGGGGCGGCTACTTTTAGCCCACCCTCACACATCCAAATCCTGCGCAAATTTCGCATTCTCGGTTATGAACTTGAACCGCAGTTCCGGCTTGCGGCCCATCAGGCTTTCCACCAGGGCCTTGGTCTCTTCCACATCGTCCTTCTGGTCGGGGTCGCGCTGATCCGGCACCACGACGCGCAGCAGGGTGCGCTTGGACGGGTCCATGGTGGTTTCCTTCAACTGCGCGGGCGGCATTTCGCCCAGGCCCTTGAAGCGGCTGATTTCCACCTTGCCCTTGACCGACTTGAAGACGGTTTTCATCAACTCGTCCTTATGCGCATCGTCGCGGGCATAACGCGTATTGCCGCCGCCGGCCAGACGGTAGAGCGGCGGCAGGGCCAGATACAGGTGGCCCTGCTGGATCAGGCCCGGCATCTCCCGATAGAAGAAGGTCATCAGCAGCGAGGCGATGTGGGCGCCGTCGACATCGGCGTCGGTCATGATGATGACGCGCTCGTACCGCAGCTTGTCGGCGCTGAATTCCTTGCCGGTGCCGCAACCCAGCGCCTGGGCCAGATCGGCCAGTTCCTGATTGCCACGCAGCTTGTCCACACTGGCCGAGGCCACGTTCAGGATCTTGCCGCGCAGGGGAAGGATGGCCTGGGTGTCGCGGCGGCGGGCCTGTTTGGCGGAACCGCCGGCCGAATCGCCCTCCACGATGAAAATCTCGGTATCCTCGGCACTCTGGCGTGAGCAATCGGCCAGCTTGCCGGGCAGGCGCAGGCGGCGGGTAGGCGTCTTGCGCGCCATCTCCTTCTGCGCCTTTTTACGCGCCCGCTCTTCCGCCTTCTCGATCAACCGCTCGATCAGGGTCTTGGCGGCGTCGGGCGATCCCGACAGCCAATGGTCGAACCGGTCCTTGATGGCGCTTTCGGTCAGCTTCTGCGCATCGGCGCTGACCAGCCGTTCCTTGGTCTGGCCCTGGAATTGCGGGTCACGGATGAAGACGCTGAGCATGCCGGCCAGGCCCGCCAGCACATCCTCGGCGGTGATGGCGGCGGCGCGCTTTTCCTTCTTCAACTCGCCATAGGCGCGCAGGCCCTTGGTGAGGGCGGCGCGCAAACCCGCCTCATGCGTGCCGCCCTGCGGCGTAGGGATGGTATTGGCATAGGTGCTTTGGGCCCCATCGCCATGCTCCAGCCAGGTGATGGCCCATTCCACCCGGCCCGCGCCATCGGGGAAGCTGCCCTCACCCACCCAGGGGCTGCCCACCACGGTGGCCCGGCCCTCAGTCGAGACCGCCAGGAAGTCAGCCAGCCCGCCTGGAAAATGCAGCACGCCCTGCGCCGGCGTCTCCGAGCCTTCCTTCAGCAGCGCCGGCTCGCAGGACCAGCGGATTTCCACGCCCTTGTAGAGATAGGCTTTCGAGCGGCAGAACCGGTACAGCCGCTCCGGCCGGAAGATCATGCCGCCGAAAATCTCCGGGTCCGGCTTGAAGCGGATCTGCGTGCCGCGGCGGTTCTGCACCGCGCCCGCATTGATGAGTTTGCCCAGCGGCACGCCCTTGGAATAGCTCTGGGTATAGAGGGTGCGCTCGCGCGCCACCTCCACCTCCATCAACTCGGCCAGCGCATTGACCACCGAAGAGCCAACCCCGTGCAACCCGCCGGAGGTCTCATAGGATTTGCCGGAGAATTTGCCGCCCGAATGCAGCGTGGTGAGAATGACCTCCAGCGCGCTTTGCTTGGGGAATTTCGGGTGCGGATCCACCGGGATGCCGCGGCCATTGTCGCGCACCGTCAGGAAATTGCCGGCCTCAAGCGTGACCTCGATTCGGTCGGCATGGCCGGCCACGGCTTCGTCCATCGCATTGTCGATGATCTCGGCCGCCAGATGGTGCATGGCGTTCTCATCGGTGCCGCCAATATACATGCCCGGGCGGCGGCGGACCGGCTCCAGCCCCTCCAGCACCTCGATATCGGCTGCCGAATAGCTCGGCCCCGGCTTTTGCGGCGGCGGCTTGCCACCGAACAGGTCACTCATCGATGTTCACGCTGTGTTCTGAGCATGGGCGGCAGGGTACACCATGGCGGGGATTCGTCCGCAAGGGGCATGGC
>JAEMSB010000713.1 GCA_016463045.1 Niveispirillum sp. | reverse complement strand
ACCCTGTCGAACCGCTGGCTGGCGGCTTTGCTGGGCCTGTTTGCGTTGAACAATATCCTGGATGTTGTGGCGAGCCTGTCCTCCCTCGGTGATCACCCCGCCTTTATCGCCGTCAACATCTGGCTGATTACGCCGATGGGGCCACTGGCCTTCTGCCATATCGTGACCGCCCTGCCGGGCGGGCGGGTTGAAAGACCTGCCCGTCTCTGGCTGCCTGTGCTGGTCATGGCCCTGTTGATGGCGCCATGGCTGTTCCTGACCCCGGCAAGCCTGGAGACGGCACTGTCCGGTGGTGGGCAGCAGGCTTGGCTGGCGTTGCTGGCGGGTGCAGGAGCGGTCATCACCCTGCCATCGCTGATTGCGTTCCTGGGGGCTTGTCTGTGGGGGGCTATCAGGCACTTGGATGCCGCCAGGAAGGCGGAGAATGGCGCCGGTGCGGCTCACTTGGCCTGGCTGTCGCTGCTGACCCGCGGCCTGTTACTGATGTGGGCGGTGCTGACCCTGTCGCTCATCCTCACCCTGTTCGGGGGAGAGCAGGTGGTTGAGCTGGCGGCGGGGATTGCCTATCTGCTGGCCATCTATGGGCTGTCGCTGCTGGCGATGGGCCGGGCAGAGGCATTTGTGCCGCCGCGGGAGGTGGGGGAGCGGGTGATGGCGCTTCTGACGTCTCCTGTCGCCAAATACCGCAAGTCCGCCCTGACGGCGACGGATATCACCCGCCTGCTGGGCAAGGCTGACCACGCCATGCATCAGGACGGGCTGTGGCGGGAAAGCGGCCTGACCCTGCCGGCCCTGGCCCGGCATGTCGGTGCCAGCGTCAATGACCTGTCCCAGGCCTTGAACGAGGGGCGCGGAGTGAATTTCTTCGATTATGTGAATGGATTTCGTGTGGACGCCGTGAAACAGGCGCTGGCGGACCCCGCCTTGCAGAATCGGCCAGTGCTGGATCTGGCGCTGGAGGCCGGGTTCAACAGCAAATCGGCCTTCAATGCCGCCTTCAAGAAGCAGACCGGACAAACCCCCAGCGCTTTTCGCGCCAAAGGCTGACAGTCAGGCCCGCCCGACTTGGGCCTTGCGGCGCAGATGGTCGGTCGGGCGCGCCGCTGTCCATTCCTTCTCGCGCAGGTCGGCGGCCCCGACAGCATTTTCGTGGGACTGACGGGCCGCCGGATGCTGCATCGGACCCGGTTTGGCCCGCGCCTGCCGCCATTCGCTTTCGGCCAGACGGGGAGAGGTGTTGTTCGGCATCGGCATGATCGCCCCCTTCTTGTGAAAAGCGGGTTTCCGCTGGTTCCACTCTCGGCAAATCAACAATCCCCTGCTACCCATGTTCCCGGTAATCGCCCGGCAGGGGAGGGACGGTGGTGGAAGGAAACTATATTGCAGGCCATGCGGCCCACGGCTTGTCCATGGTGGAAGAGACGTTGATGTTTCTGTCCGTCGCCGTCGCCTGCATTCTACTCCTTCATCGTCTGCGAATCAGCCCTGTTTTGGGCTATCTGGCTGGAGGCCTGATCCTGGGCCCCTCGGGCTTCAGTGTGGTGACGCTGGAAGAGGATGTGCGCGCCGTTGCGGAACTGGGCGTCGTCTTCCTGCTTTTCCTGATTGGTCTGGAACTGTCGGGCGAACGTCTGCGGGCTCTGCGCCGTTGGGTGTTCGGGCTCGGCCTCGCGCAGTTCCTGGTGACAGGCGCGCTGCTGGGTGTCATCGGCATTTTCCTGGGCTTGGAGGCGCCGGTGGCGGTTCTGCTGGGCGGGGGGCTTGCCCTGTCTTCCACAGCCGTCGTGGTGCAGTTGCTGATCGAACGCGGGCAGGTGGCCTCGCCTACCGGCCGTATCACCTTCGCGGTCCTGCTCTTGCAGGATCTGGCCGTCGTCCCGCTTCTGCTACTGGCGACAACCCTGTCGGGACCGCCGGGACAGTCGGTGCCTCTGGCGCTGGCCATTGCCTTGGGCAAGGCGGTGTTGGCCGTGGCGCTGATCCTTCTGCTGGGCTGCTTCACGCTGGGGCCTTTGCTGCGGGCGGTGGCGGCGACGCGCAGCACGGAATTGTTCACCGCCACCGCCCTGCTGATCGTGCTGGGTACGGGCTGGGCCA
>JAEMSB010000712.1 GCA_016463045.1 Niveispirillum sp. | reverse complement strand
GCGGCGCGGCGGCCACGCCGCCGCCCGCGCCCGGACTGCTTGCCAGGAAGGCTCGCCCCCATTTCAGCCCCGCTCTTCCAGATGACGCTGCAGGATTGCGGAGAATTCTGTCACAAATGAGTCGAGCCGGTCGCCGAAACGCCCGATCTCCGAGGAAAAGTAGTTATAGGCCAGCACGGCGGGGATGGCGGCAACCAGACCGATGGCGGTGGCGAACAAGGCCTCCGCGATGCCCGGCGCCACGACCGCCAGCGAGGTATTCTGCTGGGCCGCGATATTGGTGAAGGCGCCCATGATGCCCCACACCGTACCGAACAGACCGACGAACGGACCGGCGGAACCGACCGAGGCCAGCACCGTCATGTAGCGTTCGGTGTCCGCCATCTCGCGCCCTACCGTCACCGACATGACGCGTTCCATACGCTGCATCAGGTTGGCGCGCATGGCACCCGACGATGACAGGCCGCGTTCATTGGCATGACGCCATTCACGCATGCCGGCGGCGAACACGGCGGAAAACGGATCAGCCGGGGCCTGCGCCACCTGATCATAGAGCTGATCCAGCGAACCGCCGGACCAGAACTGTTCCTCGAAATCGGCGGCTGCGGCCTTCATGCGGCGCAGCTTGGTCGCCTTGTTGAAGATGATGGCCCAGGTCCAGACCGACGCCGCCAGCAGACCCAGCATCACCAACTTCACAACGATATCGGCCTGCAAAAACAGGCCGAGCGCCGACATGTCATGGACCGGTGCGACATCACCGCCGAGGGCGGCGGCTTGCAGAAGGGTGGGAAACATCGGGTTCAGTCCTGACCTTTTGACAAAATATTGACCATCACCGACCGCAAGGCGGCCGGAAGGCGGACGGGCCGCCCCTGCGCATTGATGCACGCCAGACGCAGGCCCAGGCGAACCAGCGGTGCCGGTCCCGTCGAAGCCTCTACCCCACCCCAGGCCAAGCCCGAAGCACGGCGCACATCCTGTTCGATATCCAATGTCGCGGCGCCGATATCGACAATTCGCGAGACGACTTCAAGCGCGTCATCAAGACGGGCGGGTTGCCGAAAATCGATTTCGCAATGCCGTACCGTCAGGGCCACACCTGTTTGGGCCACCATGGCGGCATGGGGGAAGCCTGATAGGCGCAGCATCTCATTGCGCGCCCGTTCCGCAAAGCGCAGGTAATTGGCGTGATAGACGATGCCGCCGGCGTCCGTATCCTCATAATAGACGCGGGTCGGGAAGACATGGTTTGTCCCCTCCCACCAGCCGACCGGCGGCATCCTCGCGTCAGGCATCATCATCCCCGTCAAACAGGTCGCCGACCGGCGCACTGCCCTTCCCCACCGCAGGCATGCCACCCAGCAAATCCAGCTGCCGCACCGGCGTGGCCGGCACCGGCAGACCCAGATAGCGGTAGCCCGTGTCGGTCAACATGCGCCCGCGCGGTGTGCGCTGCAACAACCCTTGTTGGATCAGATAGGGTTCGATGGTTTCTTCCAACACGTCACGCTGTTCACCCAGCGCCGCGCCCAGCGTCTCCACCCCCACGGGCCCGCCGCCATAATGGTCGGCAATGCACGTGAGATAGCGGCGATCCATGGCGTCAAAGCCTAGCCGGTCCACCTCCAGCCGCGTCAGCGCCCGGTCGGCGGCCTTGGCATCCACCACCTCCAGCCCCTGCACGCCGCAGATGTCGCGCACCCGGCGCAGCAGGCGGCCCGCGACACGCGGTGTGCCGCGCGACCGGCGGGCCACTTCCAACGCGCCCTCGTCCGTCATCTCCACGCCCAGGATGCGGGCACCCCGGCTGACGATCAGCTGCAATTCCTCCGGTTCGTAGAACTGCATACGCAGCGGAATGCCGAACCGTTCGCGCAAGGGACGCGTGATCAGGCCGGACCGCGTGGTGGCCCCGACAAGGGTGAAGGGCGGCAGGTCGATACGCACGCTGCGCGCCGCCGGGCCTTCACCGATGATCAGGTCCAGTTGGAAATCCTCCATCGCGGGATAGAGGATTTCCTCCACCGCCGGCGACAGTCGGTGGATTTCATCGATGAACAGCACGTCATGCGGCTCAAGATTGGTCAGCAATGCCG
>JAEMSB010000711.1 GCA_016463045.1 Niveispirillum sp. | reverse complement strand
CCCTTGCCCATGGCGGCGCAGACGTCCGCCTTTCAGACGCAAGGGGACGGACCATGACGGCGGCCAAAAACACCATCTGCATCTGGTACGACAGGGACGCGGAGGAAGCGGCACATTTCTATGCCTCACTGTTCCCCGACAGTGCCGTAACGGCCATTCACCGCGCCCCCAGTGATTATCCGTCCGGCAAGGCCGGGGACGTGCTGACGGTGGAGTTCACGGTGGCCGGCATCCCCTGTCTCGGCCTGAATGGCGGGCCGGCCTTCAAACATTGCGAGGCGTTTTCGTTCCAGATCGCCACTGACGATCAGGAGGAAACCGACCGCTACTGGAACGCCATCGTGGGCAATGGCGGCCAGGAAAGTGCCTGTGGCTGGTGTAAGGACAAGTGGGGCATTTCATGGCAGATCACCCCCCGCACCCTGACCGCGGCACTGGCCGCCGGCGGTGACGAGGCGAAGCGGGCGTTCGAAGCCATGATGGCGATGTCGAAGATCGACATCGCCATCATTGATGCGGCCCGGCGCGGCTGACGGCGAAGCCCGTCAATCCTGTCGCGGTGACCAGCCCCCTGCCGGTACCGTCAAGGTACCTGGCAGGGCGGCCATGACATCGGCCCAGGAGACATATTTGAAATTGGTGGCCTTCGGGTCCCCGCTCATCCCGTTCAGGTCGTCATTGTACCCGTCCTGCACCATCAGCAAGCCGTTGGGATAGCCGGGCAACGGGATGGAGACCAGTTCGGCCCCGTCGCATTCCTGGCCAGCATCAATGGCGCCATTGGCCGTCAGCTTGAAACTGCCCAGATAGCGGTTCTGCCCGCCGCGTTCAAAGATGGCGAAGCTGTCATCCAGGCCACCATTGTCCGAATGTCCGCCATCGCCATGGGCATCACCCTGGCTGGACGCGATCAGATAGCCGGTACCGTCGGCCCCACGATAGAGCGCGAGACCTTCGACATCGCGGGCCACCTTGCTATCCGGATTGTTGAACGGGCTTTTCACCGATCCGCGCGTCTCATAGAACGGCTTGTCGTCGGCCTTGCCGGTGGTGAGGTTCACCCGCCACAGGCCTACATCCTCCTGACCCGCGAACAGGATGCCGGCTTCGGCATCCACCACTAGGCCCTCGAACTGCGGTGACCAATCCTGTTCGGGATCAGTGTCATGCTCCGCCCACAAATCCTGGCCCTTGTGGCTGGTGGGGAAATCCCAATGGCGGACACGCTCATGACCGACAGTACCGTCGGGCTTCACCACCAGACGCTGTTCAGCCAGCCGCGCGGCCTTGCGCTGCGCCACCACGGCCCGCACCTCCCCCGTTGCCTTGTCCTGCCAGAGGGTCAGGCCATAGGCGCTGACCTGATCGGAAGCGGGATTGTCAATCTCGCCCTTGCCATCGGGCAACAGGCGGGTGGGGAAGACCTGCCCCTGGCTCGGATCACTGACATCGGTCAGCGGGGCATCCGAGTTGGCCGGATCAATGGCCCAAACCACCAGACGGTCGCGACCACGGTCACTGGCGACCGCAATGTCGATCGTGGAACCGTCGGCACGCTTCAGCCCATAGGCCACATCGACATTGTTATAGCGGCCATCCGGCTGGGCATCGATCCGCTGAACCAGCTTGCCAGCCAAATCATAGACCCGCAGCCCCGACCCCTTCACCGCCGTGATCACCAGGCTTTTTGCCGGATCCGTGGGGTGCAGCCAGAAGGATGGATCATCGGCATCACCGGTCTGCACGCTGTCGGGCAGACCAGGGGCAGTTTCTGCCACCGGCTTGACCAGGGGAAGACTGGCCGTCGCCATCGGGACGGCCGACTTCTCCTGCCCGCAGGCGGAGAGCAGCAGCAGGGCTGCAATCGGGATCAGGGCACGCATGGTCTTGGTCTCCCATTCCTTGAGGATTCTTGTAAGGGAAATCCCCCCTGCCATGGGGGTTATGCCGACGATGCGGGCTTAGCGCATCGTGGGGATCACAAAGCTCTGGTCCACAACCGCTCCCTGGCGGCGGGGCCAGCGCTGGGTCACGGTCTTGGTGCGGGTGAAGAACCGGATACCGTCCGTGCCATACTGGTTCAGGTCACCGAAGCCCGAC
>JAEMSB010000710.1 GCA_016463045.1 Niveispirillum sp. | reverse complement strand
ATCAACGCCGCTGCGCCCACAAAATAAAGCACCATCGCTGTGATGCTGCGCCGTGTACCCATGGCTCAGCCCTCCGCGTCGGCAATGGCACAGGTCCCCGGCGCACGCGGCACCGCGTCCTCACCGAACACCTCCTCAAACGCCGCCTGCATGGCCATGTCCACCTCCGGCATGGTGACGATATGGCCCAGGGCCGCCAGCGAGGTGACGCCATGTTCGCGGATGCCGCAGGGCACGATGCCGCCAAAATGCGTCAGGTCCGGCTCTACGTTCAACGAGACGCCGTGGAACGACACGCCGCGCCGCACGCGCACGCCGATGGCGGCAATCTTGTTCTCCACCCCCGGCAGGCCATAGGGCGACATGTCGACCCAGACGCCCACCCGGCCACAGCGTCGCTCGCCCTTTACGGCAAACTGCGCCAAGGTCCGGATCAGCCATTCCTCCAGCCGCCAGACAAAATCATGCAGGTCGCCGCCGCGTGCCTGCACGTCCAGCATGGTATAGCCGATGCGCTGTCCCGGCCCGTGATAGGTATATTGCCCGCCGCGCCCGGCCTGGAACACCGGGAACTGCATGGGGGTCAGCAGGTCCGTTTCCCGTGCCGAGGTACCAGCGGTATAGAGAGGGGGGTGTTCCAGCAGCCACACCGTCTCCGGCGCGGTGCCGGCCCGGATTGCGGCCACGCGCGCCTCCATGAAGGCAATTGCGTCGGGATAGTCTACGGTCTGGTCGCTGATCCGCCACTCGATCATCATCAACCTGCAAGCTGGGGGTGGTGCCTATTTAGGGCAAAATGCGCCCAACACCAATGGCATGCGACCAAGGGACAGCTGCCCTATGCGCGCATAACCATTGATCCGGCGGACGCGATGCGCCACATTCGGCAACGACATTGCTATTGGCCCAGTGATTATGAACGAAACGAACCGCGTCTATCTCTACGACACCACCCTGCGCGATGGGGCGCAGACCTCTGGCGTTGATTTCACCGTGGCGGACAAGATCGCCATCGCACAGGAGCTGGACGCACTGGGTATTGACTATGTCGAGGGCGGCTGGCCCGGTGCCAACCCCACCGACAATGCCTTTTTCGCCGACCCGCCGAAACTGCCGCGCGCCATCTTCACGGCCTTTGGCATGACACGTCGGCCGGGGCACAGCGCGTCGAACGACCCCGGCCTCTCGGCCCTCCTGAACAGCACGGCCAAGGCCGTGTGCATCGTGGGCAAGACCTGGGATTTCCATGTCGATGTGGCATTGGCCATCCCGCGGGATGAAAACCTGACCCTGATTGCCGACAGCATCAAGGAAATCAAGGCGCGCGGGCGCGAGCCTTTGTTCGATGCCGAACATTTCTTTGACGGGTATAAGGCCAATCCCGACTATGCCCTGTCCTGTGTCCAGGCGGCCTATGAAGCCGGCGCCCGCTGGGTGGTTCTGTGCGACACCAATGGCGGTACCCTGCCGCATGAGGTGGAGGCCATTGTGGCAGAGGTTACCAAGCGCATCCCCGGCAGCCATCTGGGTATCCACACCCACAACGACACGGAAAATGCCGTCTCCAACTCGTTGGCCGCCGTGCGCGCCGGGGTGCGGCTGGTGCAGGGTACGCTGAACGGCCTGGGCGAACGCTGCGGCAATGCCAACCTTCTGTCGCTGATCCCCAGCCTGTCGGTGAAGATGGGCTTTGATGTCGGTATCAGCAAGGAGGGCATGGGAAGGCTGGTCCATATCAGCCGCATGCTGGATGAACGGCTGAACCGCACGCCCAACCGCCACGCCGCCTATGTCGGTGAAAGCGCCTTTGCGCACAAGGGCGGGCTGCATGTCTCGGCGGTGGAGAAGGACCCGGCATCTTATGAGCATGTCGACCCCTCCCTGGTCGGAAACCGCCGCCATGTCCTGGTCTCCGATCAGGCGGGACGGTCCAACATCCTGGCCCGTCTGCGCGAGGTGGGGGTGAATGTCGATCCCAAGGATGACCGCGTGGGCCAGTTGGTCGATCTGGTCAAGCAGAAGGAATATGAAGGCTTTGCCTTTGACGGCGCGGAAGCGAGCTTTGAGTCGTCCGCGATCGGCATTGGCGTCGCGCTGTGG
>JAEMSB010000208.1 GCA_016463045.1 Niveispirillum sp. | reverse complement strand
GGACAGCATCATTGTCGTCTATGACGTGACGGGCCTGTCCAGTGCCGCACGCGCCTGGTGGATGTTCCGCGTCTTCGGCCATGACAATGTTTTCGTGCTGGATGGCGGCCTGCCGGGCTGGATCGATATCGGTGGCCCGGTGGAAACGGGACCGCTGGCGGCCCCTGCGCAGGGCCAGTTCACCCCGCATTACCGCGCCCATCTGGTGCGGTCGGTGGAGGATATGCGGGCCAATCTGGAAAACGGTACCGAACAGGTTCTGGATGCCCGCGCCGCCGGTCGGTTTGAAGGGACCACGCCGGAACCGCGCGCCGGCCTGCGTGGCGGCCATATTCCCGGTGCCCGCAACCTGCCCTTCGGCGATATTTTGGACCCGGAAACCAAGCTGATGCTGACGGGCGATGCCCTGGGTGATCGTTTCACCCGGGCCGGCATCGACCTGTCCAAGCCCATCACCACGTCTTGCGGCAGCGGCGTCACGGCAGCAGTCCTGACGCTGGGCCTCTACCGTCTGGGCGTGGACAATGTGGCGCTCTATGACGGGTCGTGGACCGAATGGGGCGGACGTAATGATCTGCCGGTGGCAACCGGCCCTGCGGCATGAGCTGTCAACCCCTTGAAGCGTAAGGGGAGGATTGACGGACGCGGGGTCGATCAGCGCATCACAGGCGTTATTGTGGGCTGATCAAAGGAGAAGCAGGCATGAGCGACAGCCTCCCCACCCCGCCGCCGGGCCATATCAAGGTCACGGTGACCTATCTGGAGATGACGGCGAAGCCGATGCGCCGGCAACGACCGCATCCGCACGGGCTGTCGCTGCTGCGGGCGGAGAATTGCACCTTCTCCTTCTACCGCTATCTCTATGACAATGTGGGCGAGGAATGGCTGTGGTGGTTCCGCCGCGCCATGCCGGCGGACGAACTGCGCGCCATCCTGGCCGATGAGCGGGTGGAAATCTATGTCGCCTATATCAGCGGTGTTCCCGCCGGCTATGTTGAATTGAGCCGGACCAATCCGGGGGGGTGCGAGATCCAGTATCTGGGCCTGATCCCCGAATTCATCGGCAAGGGCATCGGTCCCTGGCTGCTGGATTGGGCGATTGAGGCGGCATGGAACGGAGCCGGGGTGGAGAAGGTGACCGTCAACACCTGCGACCTGGACCATCCGCGCGCCCTGATGACCTATCAGAAGGCGGGCTTCCGCCCTGTGGGTCAGGAAGTGCGCTTCGATCCTGATCCACGTCTGGCGGGCCTGATCCCGCTGACCGCCGGTTCCCATATCCCCCTGCCCGACCAGAGGCTGCCCCCGTCAGAGGCCACGCCCGCATGAGCACGCATGACCGCGACCGACCGTTCGCCGAGAATACCCGTCTGATCCATGCGGGCCGCGCACCGGAGAAGTTTGGCGGGGCCGTGAATATCCCGCCCTTCCGCGCCTCCACGGTGCTGTTCCCGACCCTGGCGGAGTTGGACGCCTATGACCCGGCCCATCGCACCGTGCGCTATGGCCGTACCGGCAACCCGTCCAGCCATGCCTTCGAAGCAGCGATGACGGAGTTGGAGGAAGGCCACGCCGCCGTCTCTTATGCATCGGGCCTGCAGGCCATCACCAGCAGCCTTTTGGCCTTTACCCGCCATGGCGACCATGTGCTGATCGCCGACACCGCCTATGCCCCCACACGCAACTTCGCCAACGGCATCCTGTCGCGTTCTGGCGTGACGGTGGAATATTTCGATCCCGGCATCGGCGCCGGCATCACCAGCCTTCTGCGCCCCACGACCAAGATCGTGTTCCTGGAATCGCCGGGATCGCTGACCTTCGAGGTGCAGGACGTGCCGGCCATCAGTGCTGCCGTCACCGCCGCCAACGCCGACATCGTGGTGATGATCGACAATACCTGGGCCGCAGGCCTGCTGTTCAAGCCGCTGAAACAGGGCGTCCATGTGTCCATCCAGTCGGCAACCAAATATGTGGGGGGGCATTCCGATGCCAGCCTGGGTGTCGCCGTCTGTGCGCGGCAGGATCACTGGCTGCGGTTGAAGAAGACGGCAGTGGAACTGGGCGCCTGCGCGTCTGCCGATGAGCTGTTTCTGGGCCTGCGCGGCCTGCGCAGCCTGCCCGTGCGCATGCGCCGTCACCATGAATCCGGCCTGAAGGTGGCCCGTTGGCTGGAAACACGGGCAGAGGTGACGCGGGTGCGTCACCCGGCATTGCCCGCCTGCCCCGGCCACGACCTGTGGAAGCGCGACTTTACGGGCGCCTGCGGCCTGTTCGCCTTTGAAATGGCCCCTACACCGCGCAAGGCGATGGCCGCCATGGTCGATCGCATGGCGCATTTCGGCATGGGCTATAGCTGGGGCGGCTTTGAAAGCCTGATCCTGCCCGCCAACCCTACCTCCATCCGCACCGCCGTCTCCTGGACGGGTGGGGAACTGATCCGGCTGCATATCGGGCTGGAGGATGTAGATGATCTTATCGCCGATCTAGATGCGGGCTTCGCCCGCCTGAAGGCGGCACTGGAGGCATGATGAGCACCTTTCCCCTGCCCGATGCCAGCATCGAGGCCGCGATTGCCGCCGTGAAGTTCGATACTGACGGTCTGGTCCCCGCCATCGCCCAGCAGCATGACAGCGGCGAAGTGCTGATGATGGCCTGGATGAACCGCGACAGCATCGCGGAGACCCTGCGCACGGGCCGCGTCTGCTACTGGTCCCGCTCGCGCCAGAATTTCTGGCGCAAGGGCGAAAGCTCCGGCCAGGTGCAGATGCTGATCGAATGGCGGGTTGATTGCGATGGCGACACCATCCTGCTGCGTGTTGATCAGCAGGGTCCCGCCTGTCACACGGGCCGTCGTTCCTGTTTCTACCGCCGCGCCGACGCCAATGGCCTGACCACCACCGACCCGGTGCTGCTGTCACCGGAGGCACTTTACGGGAACAAGGGCCAGACACCCGGCTTTTGAATGCCAACGCGGCGCGCACCATACAAAAGTTCATAGGTTCCAGGCTGGGCCATGCGACGGGATCAGCGTAAGGTGACACCATAACCTTGCTACCGGACGTTGCCCCATGAAGGAACTACGCTGCATTCTGTTCACCGACCGCGAGGTTCTCGTGGCCGTGCTGGATCGCAAGCGCCGCCTCAAGGAGGAGCTGCCTCTGGGCCAGATCAGCGGTCTCCGGATGGATAGCGGCGACGAGGGCGTCACCTGCACCTTGAGTTATGACCAGGGCCGCGAAACCGTTACGGTTCCGGAGAACGAACTGCAGGCCGCCTTGATCGCCCATTGCATGGCCCGCAAGGTGCCGCTGCCGGTGGATGCGGAAAAGAATGTCCACCTGATCCGTGGCCGCGCCACGCTGATGATCACCATGAATTTCAACAAGGCAGCCCGGCTGATCCATGTCGCCGCTGCGGAAAAGCGTGGCCTGCCCAACTGACGGGCGGCCAGCCATCGGAAGCGATCAATCGACGCGGCGGTTATCGGGCCGGCGGCGGCGGCGCAGTTCCAGCACCAGACCGATCAAGGCCAGGGGCACCACAATGACGGCGCCCTGCTTTACATAGGGCCATGCCCAGTCCACAACGCCAAGCACCCAGGCCGGCAGGTGGCCCAGCAGGTGCCAAAGCCGGGCAATAAGTTCGGCTGGCGTCCAGCCAAGCCAGGCCAACACCAACCCCACCAACAACGACCAGATCAGGATGCGGATCACGAAGCGCATGTGATCGGCTGTAGCCGATTGCCTTGTGACAGGCAATGATAGATTGGCTTTGCATTAATCAATCGAATTTACCTTAAACTCTTTTGTATTATTCCTTGATTTATGCATCGCAAAAAGAAAGGGCAGCGACCCCGCGGTCGCCGCCCCTTTTTCACTCCAACCCGATCTCTTAGAAGAGACGCAGGATCGCCTGCTGGGCCTGGTTGGCCAGCGAGAGGGAGATGGTGCCCAGCTGCTGACGGGTCTGCAACAGCAGCAGGTTCGCACCTTCCTCGTTCTGGTCGGCCTGGATCAGTTTGTTCGAACCTTCCGTCAGGACGTTGGAGAACTCGCTGGTGAAGTTCTCACGCGTCTGGATGATGTTCAGGTTCGTCGACAGGGCCTGAGAGGTAGACCGGAGTTTCGCCGTGGCGAAGTCCAGGCTGGACACGGCCTTGTCGATGTCGGCGCGATCCAGGAAGTTGTTCTGGGCATAGTCGAGGCGCAGGCCCTGACCATCCGTCTGAACATTCTGGGACACGACCGCGATGGTGGAGGTGTTGGCCTCGTTGAACTGCACCGTCAGGTCGTTCTCGGTGTTGGCATCGGTACGCTGAACCGTGATCAGGTTGTTCGACCGCTGGGCCGAGGCAGCCTGCTTCAGGGTGGCGCTGTCGACTTCAAAGCGAACGGTACCGCTCTCGAAAGCCAGCGAGTTTTCACCATCCGACAGCTTGCCCGAACCACGGGCGTTGGCCGCCGAACGTTCGATGGTCACACCGTTCAGGTTGGTCGCGGACACCGTCAGGTCGACATTCTTTTCAATCGTGGACGTGCCGTTACCGCCAGTACCCAGATTGTCCAGGGCCGTACGGTCAACCGTAAAGGTCACCACAGTGCCGGACGAGAAGGAGATCGAGACCGCCTTTTCAAGCGTGTTGGTGGAGGTGGCACCCAGGTTGAAGGTGACGCCGGTACCGGTATCCAGATCCGACTGGATCTCGAAATAGTCGTTGGCAGTGTCGTAGGCGATGTTGAAGCGGGCACCAGAATTATCCGGGGCGTTGGTACCAGTGAAGTCGGTGGGAGCCGTCACGGCCGTGGAGCCATCACCGCCGAAATCAGTGCTCTTGGCGATTTCGTTGGCCAACTGGCTGGCGACCTGGCGGCGCAGTTCGTCAGGATTACGGGTGACGCCGGCGTTGGTGGTGAGATCGTCTGCGGTGACTTTGTAGCTGTAAGCCTTACCGTTAACGGTTGCCGTGAAGGTATCGCCTTCCTCAATCGAGCCGCTGATCGTGACCTTGGAGGTCTGAGGCGTACCCGAGGCACCCGCCGTCACGGTGCTGGCCACGGCAGCCTGGGTGTTGTCGAAGAACTTCACCGTCCGGCTTTCGCTGCCCTCAGAGATGACGAGGGTGCGCTCGCGGCCCACATTGCCGCGCATCTCCAGGCTGATATCGGCGAAGTTACCGGCGGTGGCAGAGATGGTACCCGACACCTTCAGCGAGGCGATACCGCGGGCGGTTTCGGCCTTGGCAATGTCTTCCAGATCGGCACTGATATTGCCGGTGCCGGTGACACGGATGGAGTAGGTGTCGGCGCTGACCACGTTGGTCACGCGGCTGTTCGACATACCCTCGATGGAGTTCACATTGGCGCGGCTGCCAGCCGTGCTGTCCAATGTCAGGCCGTTACCGACCAGCAGGTTCTTGCCCTGATAGCCGCTGTCGCGAGCAATCTTGTCGATCTGGTCCTTCAGGCGGTTGAACTGCTCGGCCAGCGACTTACGGGTGGCGACGCTGGCGGCGTCGGTACCCAGATTGCCGTATGCCGTGGTGGTCAAGCCTTTCGCCTGTTCGATCAGGCTCTCGATGGCCGTGATACCCTTGTCGCCAGCCTGGATCGTGCTGATCGACTGGCCCATGCTTTCCTTCAGCTTGGACAGGTCGGTGGCACGAACGCTGAGGCCCTTGGCCGCGAAGAAGTTGGTGGGACCGTCAAGGGCAGAGTTGATCTTGTTGCCCGTGGACAGACGGTTCTGAATGCTTTCCACCTGCTTGTTAGTCTTCTGGAGCAGCAGCAGGTTGTTGCGCATTCCTGCGGTCAACTGAACGTCACTGGTCGACATGGTATATCTCCTTTTGAGCCGTGAGAGGGGCCGTTTCGGCCCAAATCGATCTCGTGGACTTGTCAGGAAGGACGTCGCCGTAACCCGTGGAAGACGCCGGGTGCAGTGCATGACCGGCAGTTTCTTGTCGGATCGGGCAATCCGTTTTGCTGATCGCGGTATCAGGCTTGCTTGGCTTATCGCCTTAAAGGCTGGTCTGCACCGCTACTCGCTCAACGCCTTGTCCAGAGCTTCGGTCTCTTCCTCCTGAGGGTGAACACGATTGGGTTCGACAGGGGATAAGCAGGAAGCGTGCCAAGTTTGCAGAAGCCCGAAGACCTATACTTTAGAGGTATATTGCAGGGTGCACAGAGCCTGAAACGGCGCATTCTTGCCGCCTTGGGGCCAGCCTGGAGGGCTTCTCTGGGCGATTTTTGCCTAGGCAGGCATTTCCTGCCGGGCTTTGGAAACAGGCCAAGAGGACAAGGCGGCGGCGGCTTTTGCCGCCTGGAACGGGTTCGCTTAGAGCTGTTGTTTTCGGTTGACCGGAAACAGCTTCAGCGGCGACCGCCGCGGCACGTGCCGCGTAAGCCCAAGCTGCGGATGCAGCGCCAGCGCTTGAGGAAACGAAAAGGGCCGCCCGTCACATCGAACGGGCGGCCCTTTCGACCAGATGTTTGGCGACCCCAGCAGGATTCGAACCTGCGACCGCTCGCTTAGAAGGCGAGTGCTCTATCCAGCTGAGCTATGGGGCCGGATAGGGGAAAGGATCAGAACCGGCCGATGCGCGGACGGTCGGTACGGAAATTATCCGCGTAATTCTTGGGGATCACCCGGCGTTCCTGCCATTCGGCGACATCGGCGTCCCAACCCTTCTTGGCGACAAAGGCCAATGCGGCCTCCTTGGTTGGGAACTTGACGCGCACCTGGTTCAGCGTATCGCCGGAGCTGGTCCAGCCCATCATGGGTTCGGGGCGGCGCGGGGTGGCCAGTTCATATTCCAACACCCAGTCACCGACCTTGCCGCGGCCGGACTGCATGGTGGTCTTGGACGGCTGGTAAATCCGGACCTTCATGGCGAACCCTGTGACTGATGGTTGAACCGTAAGGGAAATGGTCGGAGCGAGAGGATTCGAACCTCCGGCCTGCTGGACCCAAACCAGCCGCGCTACCAGGCTGCGCCACGCTCCGCCAATTCAGCGGTGGGAATACACCACCGAAAGCATGGGGGCAAGCATCCGAACACACGCGAAGTGCGCATGGCCCCAATCTTTATACGGGATCAGGCCGGCTGACGCCGCAGAAGGGCCCCCAATGAGGCCGGCGCCATGACCAGAAGATTGCCCAGAACGGCCAGAAGCAGGCCAGCAATGCCGGCGGGCGTCCAATGATAATCCTCGAACATGGTCGAAATGACCAGGGCGACGACCGGCGTCATGATGGCGACATAGCCCGACCGGCCCGGCCCGATACGGCCCAGCAGCGTGAAATAGCACAGGAATGCCGCGATGGAGCCGAACAGCGCCAGATAGGCCAGCGACAGGAAATAGGGGGCTGACGGCACGATGGCAAAACTGGCGCCCTGCACCAGGGCCACGATCACCATGATGCCGGCACCGACCAGCATGGACCAAGCCGTGGTGCCGATCAGCGGCATTTCCGCCTTGCGCGTCTTGGAGACAACCATGTTGCCCAGCGAAGCGGAGTAGTTCGACACCATCATCAGGCCGAATCCGATCAACGCCCCACCGGTCAGCATCCCGCCATCCAATTCCGGCGTGAACAGCAGCAGGACACCCACCACCCCCATTATGCCACCGGCCAGCACGGCGGGCCGCATCGGCTGTCCCAGGAACAGCCGGGCATTGACGACATTCATCAAGGACAAAAC
>JAEMSB010000207.1:5172-7712 GCA_016463045.1 Niveispirillum sp. | reverse complement strand
CGCCGGGCTGACGCCAGCCAGAAGCAGAGCCAGGGTCTTCGCTATGGCCAGACGTCTGCCGGACAGATATCGCTTCATGACCGCCCCCGGTTGCCAGGCATCGTCCCGTGTGGATGGGGATGCCGATGACAGCTTAATCCAGAATGAAGCCAGTAAAGCCATTAATCATGACATGGCTTGACCCGTGAAGGTCCGCTTTATCGGGGGTGCGCAGGACCAGCATTGGTGAACATATTTGCGCAGGTGCAATAAAGAAAAGGCCGAACCCAGAGGGTCCAGCCTTCGCTTCAATCGAACGGGATATTGTTCGTGTAATTAATACTTTGTTAATTCGCCTTGGCGGCGGGCGCTGCCTGCGGTGCCGTCAGCGGCTCCTTGCCCTTTTCCTTCAGCACTTTCAGAATGCCGGCAGAGGCGCTATCGGCCTGGGCCTTCTCGGCGTCCGTCGCCTCGTGCGAGAAGACGTTCAGCACGCGGATCGCCTGCTCCTGTCCCGCTTGTTTCGGAAGCTCAATGAGCTGCATGACAATAGCGACATGGATCTTATTGCCATTGCTGTCACACGATACGGAGCCGGAACGAAGCTGATAGGCCGGCACTTTCTCAATCGCGCCCATGGCGGGCGTATAGGTACCCTCACAGCTCTTCTTCAACTGCTCCATATAGGTGTCACCGACCTTGGCAAAATCGCCGGCGGCATCACCCATGGGGAAGCTGCGGACAGCGCCCAGAACCTTTTCACCGATCTGCCAGGCATAGTCACCGGGCCGCTGCTGCGGCGGGATCTTGTCAATCGGGATAGCGCGGGCGCTGGACAGGCCGGCATCGACCAGCAGCTTGGCCAGCGTGGGGGCAATGGCCGGTTCCGTCGGGGCCGGCAGCTTCAGCGTGCCGTCCTTGCCGCCTTTTACGCAGGCGGTCAGGTCGTTCATGGCCTTGGTGGTGCCCTTCAACTGGAAGGAGGCGGTATCGCCCGGCACCTCGATGGTCAGAACCGAACCCGTGGTCAGGCCCTTCAGCAGCTCAGCATCATCACCCAGGCCGATGGCCAGGGCGTTTGGCTGGCTGACAACGGCGGCAACCTCGCGGTTGATCTTGCCGTCGATGGACATCTTGATGGGCGCGCGCTGCCCCGTGGGCATCTGGGCACCAGGGATGCCCAGCACCATCTGCGTCCGGTCGGCCGGATTGCGCAGCAGGATCAGGTGCAGATTATTGTCATATTCCACCGAGGCGCCGCACATTTTGAAGGTGCCATCGGAGAAGACCTGGGGTCCGACCTGCCATTCACCCTTGGGCACGCCGGGCTTGGCCGGCTTCGGCGGGGCCACGGCGGCGGGACGGGCAGCGGGTGCGCCCTGCGCTGCGGCACCGACGGTGCCGGCCGCGGGACCCTGCGCGGCGGGCCGGGCCTGGGGCTGTTGCTGTTGCGGCTGGCCGATGGTTCCGGCGGCGGGACCACCGATGGTGCCCGCGGCGGGGCCACCCTGCGGTTGCTGCGGCTGCACTGCACCGGGCAGGATCTGGCCACTGCCAGCAGCGGGTTGCTGCTGGCTGTTTGATTGGGCGGCAGCGCCACCGGTGACGCACAGCGCAGCGGCGCCGGCAAGCAACAGGTGACGCAGGACGTGCGGCGCGGAAAACGACATGCTGGGAACCACGGGTAACAACCCCTCTGCACATTGGGCGGAGGGACCCTAGGCCGGTTGCAGCGCCAAGGCAAGGGGGCATATGAAGCGCCAAAGTACCAGCAATCGCGCGGCTGACCATCGTTTGAACGGCGCTCAGCCCCTATGCATCGCACCCGCCAAAAAAATTTCACCATCCAGGTGGGGTAGGGGGCCGGTGGCGACGTCATCTAAACATAACCTGAAGGGGTGTTTTTACGCTCGCTCCCCTTCGGGCCCCTGTCGTATGTATTGAGGCGTCGGTCAGGGTGGTATCGGGGCGATGCGACCTGTGACGGCGGGGCGAAGGAACGGGCATGCAGTACGAAGAGACGCGCCTGCGACATGCCGGGATCGGGGTGCCGGAATGGGCACGGTCTGACGATCCACGCATATTGGCGCGCCGTTATGCTGATATGATGTTCAGCGACCATGCCTTCATCCGCATGGCCTATCGCAATTTCCATCGCATCGGGCCGGACATGTACCGGTCCAGCCAGCCGACGCCGGGGCAGATGGATGTTCTGGGCCGCATGGGCATCCGCACCATCCTCAATCTGCGGGGCCGCCGGCCCACCTGTGGCTCATATTTCTTTGAGGTGCGGGCTGCGGCCCGGCTTGGCATCGATCTGATCGATTTTCCCGTGCGGTCGCGCGATGTGCCGCGCAAGGAAGACCTGTTCGCGGCCCGTGACCTGTTCGCGCGGCTTGACGGTCCCACCGTCATGCATTGCAAGGCCGGCGCGGACCGTGTCGGCTTGATGAGCGTGCTCTACCAGTTCGTGCATCTGGGCCTGCCGCTGGAACAGGCGATGGGCCAGCTTTCATGGAAATATGGCCATCTGCGTCAGTCCAAGACGGGCATCCTGGATC
>JAEMSB010000207.1:0-5162 GCA_016463045.1 Niveispirillum sp. | reverse complement strand
GCGTCGATGAATTCTATGCCTGGGTCGAAAATGGCTATAACCCGGCGGGCATGAAGGCCTGCTTTCTGTCCCGCCGCTGGGCCAATGTCGTCACGGACAGGCTGCTGCGCCGGGAGTGAGGCCGCAGCCGCTATGCCAGCCGGTCAATCTGCCGCGCCGTCAGGTTGCCGGGCACGATGACCAGCGGAATATCCAGGGAGCCGGCCAGTTCCCCCGCCAGCCAGGAAATCAGCTTGCCTTTACGCGCCGTCGCGGGGGCGGCGCCCACGACCAGGGCGTGGATATCGCCATCCTCCCTGATCGCTTCCAGGATTTCTGATCCGATGCCGCCACGCCGGAAATGCAGTTCTGCGATAAGTCCCGTCAGGGCCCAAACTTCACCCGCCAGATCCTGAAGCAGGCTTTCCGCTTCTTCCCGCTGCTCCGCCTCCATGGTTTCCGCCACGCGCATCCAACCATGGCAATCGACAGGCTCGCAGACATGCAACAAGGCCAGAAGCCCGCCGGTATTGCGGGCCCGCAGGGCGGCAAAGCGCAAGGCAGCCCGGCTTTGCGGGCTGCCATCGACACAGACAAGGAACTTGAACCGTTCCGCCGGTGCCGTCTGTTCGGACGGGAGGCCGGGGGATGGAATAGGCTGATCTTCCCGGCGGGGCCACAGGCCGCCGGAAATGGACATGAACATGATCGATCTCCTGTCAGGCAAGGCAGGCGATACGAAGGAAAAGGCAAAGGCCGGGATCAGCCCCGGCCAGCCACGTAGTCCCGAAGGCTTTCCACCTCATGGGTATATTCCGCCAGGCGGAACTTCACCACGTCACCGATGGAAATGACGCCGACCAGGATGCCGTTCTCTACCACAGGCATATGGCGGAAACGCCCCTCCGTCATCCGGCTCATGACCGTCGCCACCGTGTCGGTCGGTGTGCAGGACACGACCTTGGCTGTCATCAGCGAGGAGACGGGCTTGTCCATGACGCTGGCGCCATGCAGGGCCAGTCCCCGCACAATGTCGCGTTCAGACAGGATGCCAGCGATACCGCCCGCATCATTCAGTACCAGGATGGCGCCGATGCGGTTGCCATGCAGGATATGGGCGACGGTCGATACGCTTTCGTCCGGGCGCGTCGTGATGATGGTGGCGCCCTTGTTCTTCAGGATGGCAGACACATGCATAAGCGGTCCTCCCCTTCCTCTTTCGGGGTGTTAACCCCGTACAAATCAGGGAACGCGATGTTGCGCCGCACGCGCAAGACTTATTCCACCACCCTGTCCAACCGGGCCAACAGCAATCGCCGATCGGGTTGGTTGATCCCTACCCGGTCGGCGATGTCCAGGGCATAGCGAAGCTGTTCCGCCGCCCCCATCCGGTCGCCCAGCCGTTCCAGCATGGCCGCCTTTGTCGCGGCGAACAGGGGATAACGGGCGATCAGCCCATCGCCTTCCAGCGGGGCCAATGCCGCCAGTCCTGCCACCGGACCATCCCGCTCCCCAATCGCCACCGCCCGGTTCAGCAGGGTGACAGGGCCGGGCGCCAGCCGGGACAGCCGATCATAAAGCATGACGATATGCGGCCAGTCGGTGGCTTCCCAGGTCGGTGCCATGGCATGGGCGGCGGCAATTGCAGCCTCGATATGCCAGCGGGTCTCGTCCGGGCCTGCCATGCTAGCCTTCAGATGGCGGAATCCAGCGGCGATCAGCCCCTGGTGCCAAATGCCCCTGTCCTGGTCGGCCAGCAGTATTGGCAGCCCGTCATGCCCCTGCCGGGCGGGAAGTCGGGCTGCCGTCAGGCAGGTCAAGGCCGCCATGGCTTCCGCCTCCGGTCGCCCCGTCACCGGGTGGTCCGCCAAATGCCGGGCCAGATGCAGCGCTTCCGATACCAGGTCCGCCCGGATCAGGTCCTCTCCATCGCTGGTGCCGACCCCTTCATTGAACAACAGATAGAGTGTGCCCAGCACCGCCTCCAGCCGCTCAGGAAGCTCTGCGCCCGCCGGTACGGCAAAGGGTACCTTCGCGTCGGCCAGCTTGGCCTTGGCCCGCGTGATCCGCTGCGCCACGGTTGGTTCCGACAGAAGGAAGGCGCGGGCGATCTGTCCGGTGCCCAGGCCGCAGACGGATTTCAAGGTCAACGCCACCCGCGCCTCTACCGTCAGCACGGGATGGCAGCAGGCGAACATCAGGCCCAGCTTTTCATTCGACAGTTCGGCGGCAAAGCGCGGATTGTGGGCGTCGGCGGTGTGATCGGGCAGGCTGTCGGCTAGGTCTTCCGGCGTGACGGGTGCTGTGAAGCGGCGGCGGCGCAAACCGTCGACCGCTTCATTGCGCGCCACCCGCCACAGCCAGCCGCTGGGATTGTCGGGAATGCCGGCGCGGGGCCAGACATGCAGGGCCTTGGTCAGGGCCGACTGCACAATCTCTTCGGCGTCGTCAAGGTGTCCAGGCCCCAGCAGCCGGGCGAGCCGGGCGGTCAGGTGCCCGGCCTCCGTACGGAACAGACCCGCGATCAGTGGCCCCGCATCCTCAGCCATCGATAATGTCGACCTGCCGGATTTCGATCACGCCATACCTCACATGTGGACAGTCGGCGGCCACCGTCTCGGCGTCGGCATAGTCCGCCGCTTCAATGATAAAGAAGCCGCCGATCACTTCCTTGGCCTCGGCATAAGGGCCATCGGTGGCCACGAGGCTGCCTGACCGGGCTGTGAGGTGGCGCCCACCTTCATCGCGCAGCTTCTCCCCGCCCGCCATCCGGCCTTCCATGCCCAGTTTCTGTGCCCAGGCGCTATATTCCTGAATGATCGCCTGCATATCGTCAGGTGACAGGCTGGCAAAGGTGGCGGGGTTTTCACGCAGAATCAGGATGAACTTGGCCATGGAAATCTCCCTGTTGGACCAGGCGCGGCGCCAATCGCCATGCCTGATCCCCCTGACGTTTGAGATTTCCGTGTTTCGACAGGATTGTCGAAAATTTTTTCACACCCCACTATTGAAGGGAGACTGTGGTCTGGTTCGGGGATGGTGATGAAGCTTGAAGACCGTATGGCCGTAAAGCTGTTGGCACTGGCATCAGTGCAATTGGGTAAAGCCGTGAACGAAACCCTGTGTACCGAACCAGACCGCCGGCTGGTCAAGGGGCTGTTGTCCGACGTGAAGGAACTGCTGTCGGACTTCGAGGGGCAGTATTTCCAAGATCAACAGGGATAGGTAGGGGCGGCGTCCAGCCGCCCCTATTCTGCTTAAAACCGCCAGGCCAGGCCCGCCCGCACGGCATCGCCTTTATCGCCCCGTACCTGTGTGGCGTAGCGCACGGACAGGGTGGCGCGGTCACCCAGCGACAGGGATAAAGCCGGTGCCACTGACACCCGGTCGCGGGGGCCGTCGCCCGCGAACAGGCTGACCGGCCGGGCGGTATTGTCGATCAGGTCGGCCAGGGTCGCGGTGCCGGGCCGGTCCAGATGCCGGGTATAGGTCGCCTCCACCTGACCCGACAGGCGAATGCCCGGTGACAAGGTCAGCGGCCCGAAGCCTGCTGTCAGGCCGGCTGTCGCGGTCCAGTCACTGCGCTTCATACGGCCGATCTTCATCTCCAGGCCGGCCCCGTCCCGCTCGGCATAGGATTTAACCGAGGCCTCATCCAGGCCGAATCCGAGGCCGGGTTCGATGAACAGGTCGCCCAGATCGATATGCCAGACGGCAGAGAAGCCGTAACTGTTGGCCTCCCCCTGGCTGTCACCTCGCGGGGTCAGCGTGGGCAGGCCGCCGGGGCGTGTGATCCTGTCCAGGTCGAACCATGCATGACCCAGGCTGGACCGCAGCCGCACGGGGCCGATAGAGTTGGCGACTTGCACGCTGGCGATCCCGCCCTTCACGTCAAAGCCGCCGCCCGCCTGGAACCGGCCCGCGCCCTCCAGCGGCCCGCCGCCAAGTGCGATGCGCCAGCCATCGCCATCGTCATAGGAGAGGCCGGCGATCGCGGCCTTCACCGTCTGCCGCACCGTGGCGCCATCGCCGCCGGCATCGCGGCGACGCCAACCGCTATCGGCGAACAGGCCAAATCCGTCCCGCCTGCCATCTGTTCCGGCAATGCCCGCCTGACCCAGGTCAGCGGCCAGCCGCCCGGCATCGATGCCAGTATCCGCCATCCGCGCCGCGCGCCGGTTCACCCCGCCCAGGACCTGATCCACCAGCGTCGCATAGTACGCAGCCTCGTAGGCCTGGGCCGGGGCGGTCAGGTGCAGATTATCGATGAAAAGGAACTGATTCTGCACGGCCCGGTCACTTGAACAGACCGTCTCGGCATAGATATCGATACAGCCCTCGGTAACCGGTCGTGTGAAACCCAACTGCTTTGCATTGGTGGCCAGATGCTCTTGCAGTTTTGACAGGCGGACCGTGACAAGATTGGCATCCGCTGGCACCGCGACTTGGCTCAGGGCAGTGTCCAGGGCCGTTCGCGCCGTATCCGACAGCGCTTTCATGGCGCCCCGTATCTGTGCCAGCAGGGGCTGAGCGTCATCAGGGATCGTGCTGGAATTGAACTGCGGGGCCTGATCGATATAGGGGATGTCCCAGACAAAGACACGCTTGGCACCGGCCTGGAACAGGCTGCGGGCGGTGCCTGTCAGGTTGGCCGTCATGGATGCGACGACCGCAGCAGGGTCCCCTTCGTCCGCGAACAGGGCATTCATCAGATCGTTGGGACCGGCATTGACGAAGAACAGATCATCGGGCTGAACTGTTATCTCCCCAGCGGCGCGCAGTGCCTGAAACCGCTCCACCTGACGCAGAACACCATAATCATAGGCATTAAGGTCGTCGGTGCTGACATCACCCTGGCCCGTGGTGGCGTTGGAATGGGCGAAGTTAAGCCGGTTGCCATAGGGCGGGCCAGCATTGACCGGTCGCATGCCGGGCGCCAGACGTTCGTTCCAGATGAGGCCGTTGCTCTCGCGTGTCCAGCCATTGGCGATATAGCTGGTGGGTGGGGCCTCTCCCACCAGGCCGGGGGTGAGGTAGAGATTGCCCATGTCCGACGAACTGTCCCCGAACACATAGGCTCCCCGGCCTGCCGGGATGGAGGCCGGGTGCTGTTCGGCGGCATCAGCGGTCAGCGCCAGGGCGATCAGTGCCGTGCCACAGGCCAGCAGCGCCCGGACGGACAG
>JAEMSB010000004.1:6941-28980 GCA_016463045.1 Niveispirillum sp. | reverse complement strand
ATGGGCTGGCGGGTGGCGGCGATGCCCTGCCGGGCGGCGCACGGGTGGAACGGGCCGATGGGCGCATTGAGGTGCTGTCAGCCACCGCCAAGGCCGAGATGGGAGCCGAAGACATGTTCGTCATCGAGACGCCGGGTGGCGGGGGATATGGGGTGATTTAAGAGGCTGTCAGGCGTCCCCCTGACCTTCATCCTCCTCCCCCGCCTTCTTCAGATAATCCAGCGCGCCCTGCAGGATGTAGGCGGCCGCCATCTTGTCCACCACCTCATCCCGGCGTTTGCGGGTCATGTCCCATTCGATCATCATGCGGTCGACCGCGCTGGTCGACAGGCGTTCGTCCCAGAAGGCGATTTCCGGTTCTACCTTGCCGAAAAGTTCCGGCCGGATCAGCAGGTTGCGGGCGAATTCCCGCACCGACTCACAGCGCGGGCCCTCGGTCCCGTCCATGTTGACGGGCAGGCCGATGACCAGGCCGCGCACGTCGCGGTCCTTCATGGCGCGGGCCAGTTCCTGCGCATCCTGCGTAAACTTTGTGCGCCGGATGGTGCCGATGGGCGAGGCGACGGTAAAACCGGGGTCGCAGACCGCCATGCCGATGGTTTTTTCGCCAATATCGAGCCCGATAAGGCGTGCATGGCGCGGCATGACCGCTTTCAGTTCCACAAGGTTGCGGATGGACATGATGGGATGCTAGCTTCCTGACCGCTTTAACGCCCGCGTCTTCCATTCGGCGGACGGCTGGGACGACAAGCCCACAGCAATGATGAGATTTAGCACCATGTCGCAGGACAAGGCCACCCTGGACGCCAAGACCGTGGCGAAGATCGCCCATCTTGCCCGCATCAAGGTTCCCGCTGAAGAGCAGGAGCATCTGGCGGGCGAGCTGAACAAGCTGCTCGACTGGGTTGAGCAATTGGGCGAAGTCGATACTGACGGGGTGGAGCCGATGACGTCTGTCGCGGCCCAGACCCTGCGCCGCCGCGCGGATGTCGTCACGGATGGCGGCTATCCCGACAAGGTCGTGTCGAACGCCACCGACGCCGCCGAACATTTCTTCTCCGTGCCCAAGGTCGTCGAATAATGACCAACCTGACCCATCTCTCCATGTCCGACGCCCTGGCCGGGCTGAAGGCCAAGGATTTCACGGCGCTGGAACTGACCAACGCCTATATCGCCGCTGTTGAGGCGGCACGTCCGCTGAACGCCTTCATCACGGAGACGCCGGATATCGCGCTGGAACAGGCCAAGGCGTCCGACGCCCGCTATGCTGCCGGCACCAATCTGCCGCTGGACGGCATGCCGCTCGGCATCAAGGACCTGTTCTGCACCAAGGGTGTGCTGACCACCGCCGCCAGCCATATCCTGGACGGGTTCAAGCCGGAATATGAAAGCACGATCACGGAAAACCTGTTCCGTGACGGTGCCGTGATGCTGGGCAAGCTGAACCTGGACGAATTCGCCATGGGTTCGGCCAACATCACCTCCTATTACGGCCCCGTGCTGAACCCCTGGACGGGCAAGGACCCGGCGGGTGCGGATCGCAAGCTGGTGCCGGGTGGCTCGTCGGGTGGTTCGGCGGCGTCCGTTTCCGGTCGCTTCGCCATTGCCGCCACGGGCACCGACACGGGCGGTTCGATCCGTCAGCCGGCCAGCTTCACGGGCATTGTGGGCCTGAAGCCCACCTATGGCCGCTGCTCCCGCTGGGGCACCATCGCCTTTGCCAGCTCGCTGGACCAGGCGGGCCCCATGACCCGCACCGTGCGCGATGCCGCCCTGATGCTGCAGAGCATGGCTGGCTTCGACCCGAAGGACAGCACGTCCGTCGACATGAAGGTGCCGGACCTGCTGGCCTCCCTGACCGGGGATATCCGGGGCCTGCGCGTCGGTATTCCCAAGGAATACCGCGTCGATGGCATGCCGGCGGAGATTGAGCGTGTCTGGCAGCAGGGCATCGAATGGTTGAAGGCCGCCGGCGCCACGCCGGTGGAGGTCAGCCTCCCGCACACCAAGTACGCGCTGGCCACCTATTACGTGGTCGCGCCTGCCGAATGCTCCTCCAACCTTGCCCGCTATGACGGGGTGCGCTTCGGCCTGCGGGTTGAGGGCAAGGATCTGGCGGAGATGTATGAAAATACGCGTGGTGAGGGCTTCGGCAAGGAAGTGCGCCGCCGTATCCTGATCGGCACCTATGTGCTGTCGGCTGGCTATTACGATGCCTACTACCTGAAGGCCCAGAAGGTGCGCGCCCGCATCGCCGAGGATTTTGCCAAGGCGTTCGAGCAGTGCGACATCCTGCTGACCCCGACCGCCCCCAGCACGGCGTTTGCGATTGGGGAAAAGCAGGACGACCCGATCGCCATGTACCTGAACGACGTGTTCACGGTTCCGGCCAGCCTGGCCGGTCTGCCGGGCATGTCGGTGCCGGCGGGTCTGGCGTCCGATGGTCTGCCGCTGGGTCTGCAGCTGATCGGTCGTCCGTTTGATGAGGAGACGCTGCTGCGCGTCGCCGATGTCATCGAGAAGGCCGCCGGCCCGCAGCCGCTGCCGCCCTACTGCCGCTGATCCAGGTCAGCGTAAAAGGCCCCGTCGCCGCAGGGTGACGGGGCCTTTTCCGTTTCAGGGCAACGGTGCCGTCACCACATCCACCGTGGTAGAAACAGCCGTCGTGGCGACATCGACCGTGGTTCCGACGACGGTGCCCACCGTGGAGGCAACACCGCAGCCCGACAGGGCCAGGGCGCCGGCCAGGACCAGCATCAGCCGTATATTCTTGAACATTTCCGCCCTCCGGCGTGTCACATGCAGGGGCACATGGCGGTGACCCTAGAACAGTTGCCGACCAGACGCCAGCCAACCCCTTGTCGCAGCCATTCTAATACCCCACAATCCCCTTGGTATCCGTCGATGGGGGACGCCCATGCCCGACACTCTTTACGACCGCGATTATTACGCCTGGACGCGCGAGCAGGCCATGCGCCTGCGCGAGGCCGGCCAGCGGGGGCATAACAGCGCGATTGATTGGGAGCGGGTGGCCGAGGAGATCGAGGATATGGGGGATGTGAAGTGGGACGAGATTGAAACCCGTCTCGGCCTGCTGCTGACCCATCTCCTGAAGCTAATCTATTGTCCCGAACTGCGCGAACGCAACGCAAGGCAATGGTGGTTGACCATCCGTGAACAGCGCAAGATGATCCCCAAGCGGCTGAAACGCAGTCCAAGCCTGCGGCCCTTGCTGACATCGGAGTTTCTGGTCGTTTACGCCGAGGCGCGGGACGATGCGGCGGCGGAGGCGGAATGCGCGCCAGACCGCTTCCCCACGGAACCGCCCTTCACCTTTGAGCAGGTGATGGAATTGAATTTCCCAGAGGAATTCCTGCCCGATCACATGCGCCGCTGACGTCTGCGGCTTGCCCATCCCCGCCCTCCATGTCACCTTCGGCTCCGGAAGTGGGGTGCCCGACCAATGACCACCGGCGGCAAGACCGGGGCGGCCCGCCAGGGGACTCCTGGCAGGGCAGGGGAGTAGATAATGGGCAATGTCGCGTCACGGGACGGCGGCCGCATCGACATGGTGGATGCGCTGCGCGGAACGGCCCTGATCGGGCTGTTCCTGGTCCATATGGATGAACATTTCGAACTGCTGCGCTATCCGGTCAATGCGCCGGACTGGCTGAACAGCCTGAACCAGTGGGTGCATCACCTGACCTTCGGTCTGTTCGCGGGCAAGGCCTACGCCATCTTCGCCATGATGTTCGGGATCAGCTTCACCCTGATCCTGCAAAGCTGGGCGGGGAAGGAGGGCGACGCGACGGCGAGGCTGCGGTTCCTCTGGCGGCTGGTGCTGCTGGGGGCAATGGGCTATATCCATGCCCTGCTCTATATCGGCGACATATTGCTGGTCCTGGCGGTGTTTGGCCTGCCGCTGGTCCTGCTCTACCGCGTGCCCGATCGGTTTCTCTGGCCGCTGGTTGTGCTGCTGGTGGGCCAGGCCGTGTCGCTGTGGGCCGTGGCCAGCCTGTGGATGACGCCGGAGGCCACGCCGTCGAACCCGTCGCATTGGGCTCTTTATGGCCGCATCTTCACGCTGTTCACCCAGGATAGCTGGTCGGCGGTGTTCGTGAACAACCTGACGACAGGTCAGACAGCGCGGTTCTGGTTCTTTGCCGAATCGGGCCGCTGGCAGCAGATGGCGGGCTTGCTGATCCTGGGCATGATGGCCGGGCGGCGGCAGCTTTACCTGGACAGTCCCGACAATCGCCGCATCTGGACGCGGACATTCCGGCTGGCCCTGGCCGGCTTCGCCCTTCTGCTCCCGCTGTCGCTATGGGTTCAGGGGCTGCCCTTGCAGGGAATGCTGAAATACCATCTGGGCATGATGACGGGTGGCTGGGCCAACCTCATGCAGATGCTGCTCTGGGCCTCGGGCTTCGCCCTGATCTATCGCCGCATCGCGGGCTTTGGCTTCACGGGGCGGCTGGCCGCGTTCGGGCGGATGAGCCTGACCTGCTACCTGATGCATTCCATCATCTTCGTGCCCTTCTTCCATGGCTATGGGCTGGGCTTCTATCAGCATTGGGGCATTGCCCTGTCTGTGGGCGTCGGCGTGCTGTTCGTGGCCGCACAGATGCGCTTTGCCGACTGGTGGCTGCGCGACCATGCCTATGGCCCGGTGGAATGGCTCTGGCGCTGCGCCACCTTACGCCGGTTTGATGTGCCACTACAGCGTGCGGCGATCTGATAACAAGGGCCGTTAGCTGAGACGCGCAACAGCGCACCAGCCAACGGCCCATTCATTTTTACGGAGTGTTCGCCGGCATCGCGGTCAACGGAATGGACGCACGACTGGGAACCACCAGACGCCGCACCAGCCGGTCACCACGGCTTGGTTCCTGGTTGTTCAGTTTCTTGCGCAGGTCGGCAGCGATCTGGTCGAACCGGTCATCGACGCGGATATCCAGCCGGACCTTGGCGGGGTCCGACCGGTCGGGTGCGAAATGCCAATGGCCCAGGTATAGGACATCGCCTTCCTTGACCTCGAAATCAATGATCCATCGGCCATCGATACGGCCCAGGCTGTAGCTGGCATTGTTGCGGCCACCGTCGTAGGTGGTGATATTAGCCAAACCGTAGCGACCCGCGGGCAAGGTGAAAAAACGGTCCTGGGCAACGGCAAAAAAAAGCGCCTTTTCAACCAGGACGCCTTTTTCCATCACCTTCACGGGCGGATCCACCGCCAGCGTCAGCATCGGCTGGGAGACATAGTCGCTGGTGAACAGCCCGCCCATCTGGTCGATGCCGGCGCTGAAATAGACCAGCGCCTTGCCGGACCCTTGCAGGACCGGTACATCCTCGCGGTCCCGAACCAGGGCGGTGTTGCCACCACATCCCGACATAATCACGCTGACCAGCAGCAGGATAGGCCAGCTCAATACCTTCAGGCCACGCATAATTCCCCCGACATTGGGCGTTGCTCATACGCCCAATGTCTTCAAACTATTGCGTAATGTCAAATCACGCGAGTTCTTCGACCTTTTCCTCGCGTTTTTGGCCTTTCGGCTCGGCATAGTCGAAATCCAGGCCGTCGCCTTCCTTGTTCAGGATGACGCGCACGGCCCCGCCCTTCGACAGCTTGCCGAACAACAGTTCCTCGGCCAGCGGCTTCTTCACATATTCCTGGATGGTGCGGGCCAGCGGGCGGGCGCCCATGACGGGGTCATAGCCCTTCTTGGCCAGCCAGGCACGCGCCCCATCGGTCAGTTCGATAGTGACGCCCCGGTCGGTCAACTGAGCTTCCAGCTCCATCACGAACTTGTCCACCACGCGGGCCACCACATCCGGACCCAGATTGCCGAACGGGATGATGGCATCCAGACGGTTGCGGAATTCCGGCGTGAAGGTCTTGTTGATGGCTTCCTGATCATCGCCGGTGCGGACACCGCTGCCGAAACCGATGGCATGCTTGGCCATGTCGGCGGCCCCGGCATTGGTTGTCAGGATCAGGATGACATTGCGGAAGTCGACGATCTTGCCGTTATGGTCCGTCAGCTTGCCATGGTCCATCACCTGCAACAGGATGTTGTAGATGTCAGGGTGCGCCTTCTCGATCTCGTCCAGCAGCAACACGCAATGCGGATGCTGGTCGATGGCATCGGTCAGCATACCACCCTGATCGAACCCGACATAGCCGGGCGGTGCGCCGATCAGCCGGCTGATCGTGTGGCGCTCCATATATTCCGACATGTCGAATCGGACCAGCTCGATCCCCAGCGTGCGGGAAAGCTGCTTGGCCACTTCCGTCTTGCCGACGCCGGTGGGGCCGGAGAACAGGTAGTTGCCGATGGGCTTTTCCGGTTCGCGCAGGCCGGCGCGCGCCAGCTTGATGGCAGAGACCAGCGCCTCAATGGCGGCGTTCTGGCCGAAGACCATGGTCTTCAGATCGCGCTCCAGGTTCAGCAGCACTTCCTTGTCATCACGGCTGACAGACTTGGGTGGGATGCGCGCGATCTTGGCGACCACGGCCTCCACATCCTTCTGGGTGATGGTCTTCTTACGCTTATTCTCGGGCAGCATGGTCTGCGCCGCCCCAACCTCATCGATCACGTCGATGGCCTTGTCGGGCAGCTTGCGGTCGCCGATATAGCGCGCGGACAGCTCCACCGCTGACCGGATGGCGTCCTTGGTGTAGCGCACCTTGTGGTGCGTTTCGTAATAGACCTTGATGCCGTCCAGAATTTTGATCGCATCCTCAATCGACGGCTCATTGACGTCGATCTTTTGGAACCGGCGCACCAGGGCCCGGTCCTTTTCAAAGTACGACCGGTATTCCTTGTAGGTCGTGCTACCGATGCAGCGCAGCGCACCCGAGGCCAGTGCCGGCTTCAGCAGGTTGGACGCGTCCATGGCCCCGCCACTGGTGGCACCGGCGCCGATGACGGTGTGGATCTCGTCGATGAACAGGATGGAGCCTTCCATCGCCTCCAGCTCCGACACCACGGCCTTCAACCGCTCCTCGAAATCACCACGGTAACGCGTGCCAGCCAGCAGCGAGCCCATGTCGAGCGAGTAGATGGTGGCCTTGCGCAGGATGTCCGGCACCTCGCCCTGCACGATCCGCCGCGCCAGCCCTTCGGCGATGGCCGTCTTGCCCACGCCGGGATCACCGACATAGAGCGGGTTGTTCTTCGACCGGCGGCAGAGGATCTGGATGGTGCGCTCCACCTCCTGCTCGCGCCCGATCAGGGCGTCGATCTTGCCGGACAGGGCCTTCTTGTTCAGGTTGACGCAATAGGCCTCCAGCGCCTCCGTCCCCTTCTTCACCACCTTCTCGGCGTGCGCCTCCTCCTCCGCGCCCGACACGCGCTTCGGCTCGGCCCGGCCCGGGGCCTTGGCGATACCGTGGGAGATGTAGTTGACGGCGTCGAAACGGGTCATCTCCTGCTCTTGCAGGAAATAGACGGCGTGGCTTTCGCGTTCGGAGAACAAGGCGACCAGGACATTGGCGCCCGTCACTTCCTCACGGCCCGAGCTTTGCACATGGATGGCGGCGCGTTGCAGCACGCGCTGGAACCCGGCGGTGGGCTTGGCGTCATCCTGGCGGGTGGTGACCAAATTGGACAGTTCCCCATCCAGATATTCGATCAGTTCCGCCTTCAGCTTCGCCACATCCACGCTGCAGGCCCGCAGCACGGCCAGCGCGTCCTGGTCCTCCGTCAAGGCCAGCAGCAGATGTTCCAGCGTCGCATACTCGTGACGCCGTTCGTTGGCGTTGGCCAGGGCCCGGTGGAGGGTCTGTTCGAGATTCCGCGACAGCATGATGCGCTAATCCTTTTCCAGGGTGCACTGTAACGGGTGCTGGTGCTGACGGGCGAAGTCCATGACCTGGGTCACCTTCGTTTCCGCCACTTCATAGGTGAACACGCCGCAGACGCCGACGCCACGCCGATGGACATGCAACATGATCCGCGTCGCTTCATCACGGTTTTTGTTGAAGAAGCGTTCAAGGACATGCACGACGAACTCCATGGGGGTGTAGTCGTCGTTCAGCATCAGCACCTTGTACATGGCAGGCTTCTTCGTCTTCGGCTTGGCCTTCACGACCACGCCTGTCGACGTCCCCCCATTCCCGTGCTTGTCATCCTCAGCCATGGCGGTTAACGATCAATTGATGGGTCCCCTCTTGCGCCCTATGATCATATGAAATGATTGGCCCCGGTTGGAAGGGCGTATCTGCATTGCCCGAAAGGTTTTGACGGATACTTGAAAAGGGAAGGGGGCGATGCCACTGCGGCGCGGCATCGGGCGACAATCATGCCCCTCGCCGCCCCCGGTACCGGCTGCTATAAGGCGCGGACCTACGCCAGCCGGGATGCCCCCCTAATTGACCGACCTTGCCCAATATCTCGACGCCGTCCTCCTGGGCCTGCTGGAGGGGTTGACGGAATTCATTCCCGTCTCCTCCACCGGACATCTTATCCTGCTGGGAGAGATGCTGGGCTTCAAGGGGCAGGCGGAGGACCTGTTCAAGGTGGTGATCCAGCTGGGCGCCATCCTGGCCATCCTGCTGGTCTATTTCCAGAAGCTCTGGGGTGTGGTGCGCGGGCTGGCGCAGGGCAATGGCGAGAGCTACCGGTTCACTGCCGCCATCCTGCTGGCCTTTCTGCCCGCCGCCGTGATCGGCGTCTTCGCGCATTCCTATATCAAGAGCGTGCTGTTCAACCCGACCGTGGTGTCGATCGCCCTGATTACGGGCGGCATCGCCATCCTTCTGGCCGAGCGGCTGGTGCCCCGGCCACAGCATTTCGCGGTGGAGGCGTTCCCGCCCAAACTGTCGCTGTCCATCGGCTTTGCCCAATGTCTGGCCATGATCCCCGGCGTGTCGCGGTCGGGCGCCACCATCATCGGCGCGCTGCTGATGGGGGTGGAGCGCAAGGCGGCGGCGGAATTCAGCTTCTTTGTGGCCATCCCCACCATGCTGGGTGCCGCCACTTATGACCTGTACAAGAACCGGGAGGTTCTGGCGGTCGACAGCGTCGGCATGATTGCCGTGGGGTTCATCGTGGCTTTCCTGTCGGCCCTGCTGGTGGTGCGCTGGCTGGTGGCCTTTGTGGGAAGGCACGGTTTCGCGCCGTTCGCCTGGTACCGCATCGTCATCGGCAGCATTATGCTGGCCTGGCTGACCTTCTTCGCAGGCTGATCTTATGGTTGACCGCCCGACCCTGTCGCTGAAACCCAAGCCCGCACCCCAAGCCCCCGTGAAGGCGCGGCGCAAGCCGTTTCGCATCGGTGGCCTGCCGGCCGTATCGGCCCTGTTCGACCGTGACCCGGATCGGGCAGAGAAGCTGTATTTCGATGAGCGGCTGAAACATGCGGCGGCCCCCTTCTGCACCCGCATGGCGGCGGCCCGCAAACCCTTCCGGCTGGTCCCATCCGAAGAACTGGAGAAGATTGCCGGCTCCGCGATGCATGGCGGCATCGTGGTAGAGGCGTCACCCAGGCCGGTTCTGCCCTTCACTCTGGAACTGGCCAAAGGCTGGGCGACGGCGGGGCAGCCGCTGCTGATCCTGGACGGGGTATCGAACCCGCATAATCTGGGCGCCATCGTGCGCACCGCCGCCTTCTTTGGCGTCGACCGCATCCTCATTTCCGATCATCCGGGCCAAGCCCTGCCGTCGGAGGCGGCCTATCGCGTGGCGGAAGGCGGGTTCGAATATGTTAACCTGCACCGCGCCACCGGTTTCGCCGCCACCTTGAAGGCGCTGGGCGGCCTTTACCGCACCATCGGCACAGCGTTGGGACCGTTCCCGGCCCTGTCCGACCTGTCGCGGCAACCGGGCGGAAAGCCTGTGGCCGTGGTCATGGGGAATGAGGAACATGGCATGCCGCCAGACAGTCAGGCCGCCTGCACCGACCTTGTCACCATCGCCGGCAGCGGCTGGGTACAGTCGCTGAACGTGTCTGCGACCACGGCCATCCTGGTGTTCTTGATGACGAAGGGGTAACGGTTCAGCCGTTACCGGTGCCCAGCGGCAAGGTCACGTGGCATTTCAGCCCTGTTGCGGTCCAATCCATGTCGATCTTCCCGCCCAGCTGATGGCGAAGTACCTGACCCAGCAGGGTGGAGCCGAAGCCCTTGCGGGTTGGAGCTGTCGTCACCGCGGGGCCACCGGTTTCCGTCCAGGTCAGTTCCAGGACGTTGCGGCGGACCGTCCAATCGACCGTCACCTGTCCGTCGGGGCGGCACAGCGCACCATGCTTGGCCGCATTGGTGGCCAGTTCATGGAACACCAGACCCAGCGATTGCACCATGTCCGCCCCTAGGCGGACGCGCGGGCCGCGCAGGGTTAGTTGCGACGGTTCCGCCGCAAAGGCCTGCACCTCATCCTCCACCAGCCGTTCCAGATCGGCACCGGACCAGGAGGCCTGGGCCAGCAGGGAGTGCGACCGCGCCAGGGAGGAGATGCGACCCTCCACGGCGCTGGTGAAGGCCTCGATACTGTCCGCCCGGCTCAACCTCACGACCGCCTGTGCCACGGCCAGGGCGTTCTTGGCGCGGTGATCCACCTCGCGCATCAGCAGGCGCTGGCGGTCTTCCGCCTCGTACCGGCCCGTCACATCCATGGCGGTGGCGGTACAGCCGATGATGCGCCCATCCTCGTCCCGGATGGGCACGGCATTGACGGACAGGATTTGCCGCGCGCCCGTCTTGGGGTCGCGCAGGGCATATTCGCCGTCACGCACCTCTTCCCCCGCCAGGGCGCGGGCCGTGGGGAAATCCACGCTGGCCATGGGCCGGCCATCCAGGGCCGTTGCATGCCAGATGGCAGCATCATGGCGCACGCCAATGATGGCCTGTCGTGACAGGCCCAGGATACGCTCGGCAGCGGCATTCACATCGGTGAAACGCCCGTCGGGTCCGATCTCCATGATGGCGACCGGGGCCGTGCTGACCAGCCGGCTCAACCGTTCCTCGCTCCGACGCAGATCGTCCAGCGCGATGTCCAGATGGGCCGTGCGTTCGCGTACCCGTGCCTCCAGCGCCACGTTGGAGCTGCGCAGCTTTCCCTGTGCCACCTCCGCCTGCCGCGTCTGGCGCAGGGCGATGGCCGCCAGCGGCAACAGCATCAGCGTGGCCAGCAAGGCGAAGCTGAAATGGCCCAGTGCCGACCAGCCCCAGTCGGCGCGCAGACCCGCCGTGGAGATGCCGTAGACCACACGCACCGGCACGCGGTCGACATCGGCCACCGCATAGAGCCGCTCCTGCCCATCAAAGGCTGAGAGCGTGGTGACAAGACCCGATGCCGGGTCGCGTTGGGCAACCAGATCGGTGACATTGCCCAGCGTCAGCCCCGCATCCGCCGTGGCCGGGTGGCGCACCAGCACCTCCCCGTCACTGCGGACCAGCATCACCTCCACATCCGGACGGGTCGCGATGCTGGCATAGAAAGATTCGAAGTAGGCGGGCCGCATGGAGACCTGAACAACCCCCAGAAAGGCGCCGTCATGCGCCTCCACCCGGCGGGACAGGGCAAAGAATACCTCCGGATTCAGCCGCCCGACCAGCCGCGAACTGACATGCAGGCCTGTGTCGCCGTTCTGGTGCGGGGTGAAATAGTCGCGGTCGGCAACGTTCAGTTCCGGCGCTGGCCAGCGCAGCGTACTGACCCGCACCTTGCCGCTGGCATCGGCAAGCCAGTAGGACTGCACCTCAGGCGCCTCGCTGGCCATATCGCGCAGCCATTCATGCAGGTACGGGGTACCCGCCACTGCGTCCCAGCCCTGGCTGCGCACCAGCCATTCGGCATTGCGCAGGACAAGGGCATGGGCCCCCATCAGCCGGGCCGCATGCTCGGCCAACTGGTCCGCCTCTGCCCGTGTGTCGATGGTGGCCCGTTCCATCACGCGGGCGCGGCCCAACAGCAATTCCGCCCCAAACAGGGCCAGGGCGACAAGCAGCGCCGTCAGCGCCAGCCAGACGACGGCGCGGGACGGATTGGCCTGACGCAACGCCTGTGTCGGCGGGGCGGGATGGTCGAAGATGTCCTGCACGCTGATCGACCTCGCTGGGTGCTCTATAGCTGATACGCCCTGTGACCTGTGTCCGTGAAGCTGTTTCATCGGTAGAGGCAGGCCTATGACGAATCGCATAGAAATCCGCGCCACGCCGGGCCGGCACGCGCAAAGCGGCGGTTGTTTCGTCCGGTTCCTGCGTCTATGGTGCGCCGCCTTTTGAAAGCAGTTTGGAAGCCCACCCGCATGACCAGCGCCCCGATCCAAGCCGCCACCCGCATCGACCACCGCTTTGCCGCGCTGAAGGCGGAAGGCCGGGCCGGCCTTGTCACCTTTATCACCGCCGGTGATCCCGACCATGAGACCAGCCTGGCCCTACTGAAGGGCCTGCCGGCTGCCGGGGCCGATGTCATCGAACTGGGCATGCCCTTCACCGATCCCATGGCTGATGGTCCCGCCATCCAGGCGGCGGGCCTGCGCGCGCTGAACAATGGCGCCCGTATGACCCGAACGCTTGACATGGTGCGAGAGTTCCGTAAGGGCGACGATGAAACGCCGGTGGTCCTGATGGGCTACTACAATCCCGTTTATTCCTATGGCGTTGAACGGTTCCTGGCCGATGCCAAGGCGGCGGGCGTGGATGGCCTGATCGTGGTCGACCTGCCGCCGGAAGAGGATGGGGAACTGTGTGAGCCGGCCTTGCGCGCCGGTGTCAATTTCATCCGTCTGACGACGCCGACGACCGATGATGATCGGATGCCCGCCGTGCTGGCCAATACCTCGGGCTTTGTCTATTACGTCTCCGTGACCGGCATCACCGGGGCCGGCAGCGCCAGTGCCGGTGCCATTGACGAGGCGGTGGCCCGTCTGCGCCGCCATACCGACCTGCCGCTGGCCGTCGGTTTCGGTATCACCACGCCGGAAGCCGCTGCCGCCGTCGCCCGCGTGGCCGACGCCGCCGTGGTGGGCAGCGCCATCGTGCGCCAGGTGGAGCTCAACCTGGACGCCGAGGGCAAGCCCACTGCCGCCCTGGTGCCCAACGTGCTAGACTTCGTGCGGGCGCTGGCCCAGGGCGTGCGGTCCGCCCGGGGGTAAGTGCCAGGACCCGCGAGGTGTGCCATGGCTTATGCGTTTGAAATCGGTGATGAACTGCCCGATCCGCCGACATTGGCGGAGGTGGAGTCAGATATTGCCGACTGGAAGGCGCGGTTGGCCGATCTGATGACGCTTCTGACGCAGTGGGCGCAGGAGATACCGGATGTCGAAGTGGAACTTGGTCCACACGATATGCGCGAGCGTAAGATGGCATTGGTGGGTATAGATACGCCGGTCCAACTACCATCTCTGCTGATCAGGCGCGTTGTTGAGGTAACGCGAACACCTATGCCGGAAGCTTATTGGACGCCATACACACAAGAACTTGTAAAGCGTAGAGAGGCATGGCTGTCTGTTATGCCGGACGCTCGTTGGGTTGTGGGGACGCGGGGGCAAGTCCTGATCCGCGCATTCAACCGCTTTGAGACGGTTATGGACCTTGGTGAGGTTGGGCGACCCGACTGGCGAATTTTTCGTCTCAGCGACCATGAGTTTGTACCGTTCACAAAAACGTTGTTTCAGGACTTGGTGAAGGCGCTCAAGTGAGGCACTTCACTGACATCACCGACGCGTTTGCCGTTGCTGATGGAGCGGTAAGCTCCAAGATCGACAACCTGTTAGCTACAACAAACATGGTTCCAGCCGATGTCGCGGCACTTTCTCAGATCACGGCAAACGCATACTTCTTCATGGTCTTCGCACGGTTCGAGTCAGCGGTTAAAGAGCTGACAAAGCAGCGAATTGAACAGATGCGCCAGCACGCAGCGGCTGACGATGCCCGCGCCTGGGGCGTGATCAGTCACGACGCCTTGTTCTTTCTGAATCACGTCGCCCTGTTGACGGACAAGGGTGGTTCGGATTACCGAGACGTCCAAGAGCTTTACAAGGACCGCAACGCCATCGCCCACGGTAAGTTTGCAGAGACAAAACCCAACGTGCCCGTGATCGCGGCCAAACTCAGCGGGATACTCTCCCGCCTTGAAGGTATCCCATGAACTGGCTGACCAATTTCGTCAAACCGAAGATCCAGGCCCTCGTCTCCAAGAAGGAGGTCCCGGACAATCTCTGGCACAAGTGCCCGTCCTGTGGCGCCATGCTGTTCCATCGCGATCTGGAGGAACAACTGCATGTCTGCCAGCATTGCGGCCACCATATGCGCCTGGACCCCGTGCGCCGGCTGAAGACGCTGTTCGATCCGGGCTATCAGACCATCGAACTGCCCAAGGTGGTGGTCGATCCGCTGAAGTTCCGCGATCAGAAGCGCTACACAGACCGCCTGAAAGAGGCGCAGTCCAAGACGGGCCGTCAGGACGCCATCGTGGTCGCCCATGGCAAGATCAACGGCCAGGGTGCCGTCGCCGCCGTCTTCGATTTCAACTTCATGGGCGGCTCCATGGGCATGGCTGTGGGTGAGGGGCTTCTGGCCGCCGCCCGTCTGGCCGTGTTGCAGCAGGTACCCCTGATTGCCATCCCGTCCTCGGGCGGCGCGCGCATGCAGGAGGCGATCCTGTCGCTGATGCAGATGCCGCGTACCGTCATCGCGGTGGAGATGGTGAAGGAAGCGGGCCTGCCCTATATCGTGGTCCTGACCGACCCGACCACGGGCGGCGTCACGGCCAGTTTTGCCATGCTGGGCGACATCCATATTGCAGAGCCGGGCGCGCAGATTGGCTTTGCCGGAGCGCGCGTGATCGAAAGCACGATCCGCGAGACGCTGCCCGAAGGGTTCCAGCGGTCGGAATATCTGCGCGACCATGGCATGGTCGACATGGTGGTCCATCGCAAGGAACTGCGGGAGACGCTGGGCCGTGTCATCGACCTGCTGCGCCGTCCCGGCCCCACCGCCGATATCGTGAAGATCGGGCGGGGCAGCGACCGTGGTGGCCGCAAGCCCGCCGGTTCCGGCCCCGCGGTCAGCGCCATCCAGGGTGGCGCTGGCTATCAATGATCAAGGCGCCGCCGCTGCTGCCCGCCTCCCCCCGGCTGGAGGCGGCGCTGGATCGGATGCGGCAGTTGCATCCGGTGGTCATCGATCTGTCGCTGGGCCGGATTGAACGGCTGCTGGCGGCGCTGGGCCATCCGGAACGCCGCCTGCCGCCGACGGTTCATGTGGCCGGCACCAACGGCAAGGGCAGCACCGTCGCCTTCCTGCGCGCCATGGCAGAGGCGGCGTGCCACCGGGTCCATGTCTATACCTCCCCGCATCTGGTGCGCTTCAACGAGCGTATCCGGCTGGCGGGATCGCTGATCGGCGATGATGACCTTGCCGACATCCTGGAAGAGGTAGAGGGGGCCAATGACGGCCATCCCATCACCTTCTTCGAGGTGACGACGGCAGCCGCCTTCCTGGCCTTCGCCCGCGTGCCCGCCGACCTTCTGATCCTGGAGGTGGGCCTGGGCGGGCGGCTGGATGCCACCAATGTCATCGACGCGCCAGTGGTCAGCCTGCTGACCCGCATCTCCCTGGACCATACACAGTTCCTTGGCCCGACCCTGCGGGACATTGCGGGCGAGAAGGCGGGCATCATCAAGCCGGGCCGCCCGGCCATCGCGGGGCCACAGGCGGACCCGGTCGCCAATACGGTTTTCGCCGAACGGGCTGCCGCCCTGTCAGCCCCCTTGTTCCTGCATGGGCGCGACTGGTCCGTGGCGGCGACCGACACGGGTTTCCGGTTTCAGGATGCCGCCCGCACCCTGGACCTGCCACCGCCCGGCCTGATGGGTGCGCATCAGGTGGACAATGCCGGCCTCGCCATCGCGGCCACGGCCCATCTGCCGCTGACCATTGGGGAAGATGCCATCCGCCGGGGTCTGGTGGCCGTGGAATGGCCGGCGCGGTTGCAGCGTCTGACGCGTGGCCCTCTGCCTGACCTTCTGCCCGAGGGGTGGGAACTGTTCCTGGATGGCGGACATAATGACAGCGCGGGTGAGGTTCTGGCCCGGCAACTGGCGCGCTGGAATTCCGATGGCCGCCCGCTGGACATGGTCTTCGGCATGCTGGGGTCAAAGCGGCCCCTGGATTTCCTCACCCCCCTGGCCCCGCATGTGCGCCGCCTGCGCGCCGTTGCCATTCCGGGCGAACCGAACAGCGTGACGGCGGAAGACGCCGCCGCCTTCGCCCGCGCCGCCGGCATGGATGCGGCGGCTAGCCCCGATGTGGAGGCGGCGGTCACCGAGCTGGCGACACTGGCCGGGCAGGGACAGCCGGGAAGGCTGCTGATCTGCGGCTCGCTCTATCTGGCGGGCACCGTCCTGGCCCTGAACGCATGAAAAAACCCCCGAAGCTTCCGGCTTCGGGGGTTTTTTCAGTGCAATCGGGACCCGATCAGAGGCTGTTCTCGATCCAGGTCTTCAACTGCTGCTTGGGCAGGGCGCCGACCTTGGTGGCGGTGACCTGACCGTCGCGGAAGATCATCAGGGTCGGGATGCCGCGCACACCATACTTGCCCGGCGTGCCCGGATTCTCATCGATATCCATCTTGGCGATGGTCACCTGACCGTCCAGTTCGGTGGCCAGCTGTTCCAGGCTGGGGGCCAGCATCTTGCAGGGGCCGCACCATTCGGCCCAGAAATCGACCAGAATCGCGCCGGAACCTTTCAGGACGTCGGCGTCGAAGCTGGCGTCGGTAACGTGAATGATATCAGCCATTTTTCCCTCGGAGGGTTCGTGTCATGGGTGCGGGCCATCCTGTGCGCCGCCTCTCGACAGGAAATGTAGGCACCCGCCCGCCACGGGGTCAAGCCGCTGCACACCGCACCCCTGCGCTGCACCATGCGTGGCTTGAAATCGTCGGTTGGGTTAACGGAAAACTGTCCAACTATCTAAAATACGATATATAACAAAGGCCATACCGCGCGAGTGGTGTCGAAAGGCGAGACGGATCGGCCAGACATGACAGATCAAGGGGACAGCGGGCGTACCCGCAAGATGATGGAGGATTTCGCGCCCGCGACATTCGAGGAGCGTGGCGTCACCGTCCCCTTCACGACCCCGTTGCTCAGTCAGGCGCGCCTGCGCCGTGACCAGAATGACCGGTTCGAATTCCTGCTGCCCAATTTCACGGCTGGCAAGGGCACCTATGTCCTGCCCTGGAAGGGGCTGCCCAACGTCATGACCCTGACGCTGCATGACCGGCTGCTGTTTGAAGAGATTGAACAGCTGGAAACCCATTCGCCCGAACAGATCCGTGCCTGCGCCCTGACGGTGCAGGCGACCGGTGTCTGTGGGCCTGAACCCGCGACGCGGGCTTCCGAACTGCGCGACCAGGACGGGCAGTATCTGGTGTTGACGCAGTTCATCCTGGTCACCGAACTGCTTAAGCTGGTGAATATCAGCGCCGCCGACCTGTTGCGGCCCGGCATGACGGCCGATGACAGCAAGCGTGTGGCCCGTCAGGCCCTGGCCAAGGTGGCGGCCATGGTCGATATCCCACCCGATGACATGACCACCCGCGTGGATCAGATCGGTGAGGCGGTGTCGCCCGTGGGCCTGCCGCAGGCGCCGAAATCCGGGCGGCTGCGTGCACTGGCCGACCGGTTGCAGGCCTTTGCCCAGGGCACGCAGAATTTTGCCGATACCGACCCGTCGGAGGCGGCGATGTTGGGCAATTATATCGCCACCGTTGCCAACCATACGCTGACCCTGGCGCGGCAGCGGATCGGCAAGCTGGACGCCGCCTGCCGCGACGCGCGCCAGATTGTGAATGACGCGCCGAATCTGCACCGGGTCATTGCGGAATCCGTTGGCCGTATCTCCTGGCTGCTGGATGGCTGGGAATTCCTGATCGCCATGTGGGAAAGCGTGAAGGACGGGCCGTCGGCTACCAAGCAGACGACCATCACGGATATTTCCCGCCTGCTGCCCATGATCCCGAAGGAAGAGATCAGCGCCGCCACTGACGGCCTGGACCTCGACGCCATCCAGCGCCTGCAGAAGAAATGGGTGCGTGTGAACCAGGATTGGCGCACCGGTGTCCTGGATATGGATGCCGTCATGCGGCTTGAATCCCTTAAAGCGGCCATGGGCTGAGGGGGCGGGGCCGTGAACGACAAATCCAAACCCGGTACCCCCGCGCCGCCCCCTGGAAAGCCCAGTGATTGGGCTGCCTTGGGTGCCGACGTGCTGCGACTGCCGGACCGGAAGCTTCTCCAGATTTACCGTCTGCTGGAACAGGTGGGTGACAAGCCGGAGATTTCCGACGCGTTCGAGGCGATGCGTCCGCGCCTGACCACCCTGCGTCCGCCGCGCCGGCCCGCCTTGTCGCGACTGTTCTTCCTCCCGGCTGAGGACATGCTGGATGATACCCTGCATTATACCCGCCGTCTGAACCGCATCTGCCGCGCCACCCTGTCGCCCTGCTGGACCGCGGTGAAGGAGCATATCCCCGCCGCCGTGCAGCAGGAGGTGCAGCGGGAGATGGCGGGGATCGATTACCGCGACGGTGCCGCCATCGCCGTCATCTGCGAGCCGTTGTGGCAGGCGGGTGTCGAGGCCTTGGCCAAGGTCATGGCCGAATGCCAGAACAACCTGAAATACAAGCTGAACCTGTTCGGTCGCGATGAAGACGTGCAGCGGCAGTTGGATACGCTGCGCCAGATTCTGGCGGTCGCCGTCCGGGTGGAAAAACTGAAGGCGGCCCTGCCGCCGCGCCCCATTCTGGATCTGGCCGAATCGCATGTGGAGATCATCCGCAACAACCTGATCGAACTGGGCAAGGAAGAAGCGGCCCTGACGCAGCCCTTGCTGCTTGTTCTCGCGTCGCGCATGCAGCGTCCGGGTGAATTGCTGCGGATGCTGGGGGAGGTGCGCCTCGGCGGCACGGCGGCGGAGAAGGAAACGCTGACCAAGGAGATGTCGGGCTATGTCGTTGGCAACCTGCTGCGGCAAACGACCGACTTTGACCGGGAAAATCCTGGGATCACCGGCGATCTCTCCAGCTTGGCTGCCGCCGCCGAGCGCCTGACCGATGGTCTGAACTCCGTCAACGACACGGTCCAGGGGCTGCGCGACAAGGAGATCACCTCCAAGGTCAAGAATGCCCGGGCGGAGATCGCGCAATTCGTGCTGAAGAATATCTGCGCCGATGTCGATAAGGGTTTGACCGAGGCCCTGTTCAGCCATGAAGGATTGCCCAGCGACGAGGAAGTGAAAAAGGCTGAACAGTTCGCAATGGCTCTGCGCCGGTCCTCCAAGCTGGCGGGTCCGCTGGGCATTCAGCGTGAGGTGGCGGCCAAGATCACTGAGGCGCGGACGCAGGTGGTGAACAATACGCTGGCCACCCTGCGCAATGCGCCCCGCAACCGCGACGGTTCCATGGGGCCGGAAGGCCAGCGGCAGATGTTCAACGGCCTGCGCATGGTAGAAATCCTAGCCGGCTCTGACGAGGCGGAACGCCTGTTCCGGGATTGGAAGTCGCAGTTCCGGTGAGCCAAGGCGGCCTTTTCAGGCAGCCCGGCGTTTTTGGGGAACATCAACAGCTTCATTGCGGGCGGCGGTGCATCTGCTACCCTCTGCGTCCGTTTTGGCAGCAGAGGGGCGCCGGTGATGGCCGCCAATGTCCGCATCGAAACCGACAGTTTCGGCCCGATCGAGGTGCCGGCGGATCGTTACTGGGGTGCCCAGACCCAGCGGTCCTTGCAGAATTTCAAGATCGGCGGCGAACGCATGCCGCCGGCCCTGATCCGGGGCCTGGGCATCGTCAAGAAGGCGGCGGCCAAGGCCAATGTCACGCTGGGACAGTTGGACCCCGCCCTGGCCGACGCCATCATGCGCGCGGCGGATGAGGTGATCGACGGCACCCTGATCGATCATTTCCCGCTGGTCGTCTGGCAGACCGGGTCGGGCACCCAGACCAACATGAATGCCAATGAAGTCATCTCGAACCGCGCCATCGAGATGCTGGGCGGCGAGATGGGGTCGAAGAAGCCCATTCACCCCAATGACCATGTCAACCGGGGCCAAAGCTCCAACGACAGTTTCCCCACCGCGATGCATATCGCGGCGGCAGAGCGTATCCATCACGACTTGATCCCCGCCCTGGAACAGCTGCATGCCGCCCTGGCGGCCAAGGCCGTGGAGTTCGCGGACATCGTCAAGATCGGCCGCACGCACCTGCAGGACGCCACGCCCATGACCCTGGGTCAGGAATTTGGCGGCTATGCACAGCAGGTGGCCTATGGCATCGACCGGGTGAAGGCGGTACAGCCGGCCTTGCTCCGCCTGGCCCAGGGCGGCACGGCGGTGGGCACAGGCCTGAACACGGCCAAGGGCTTTGACGTGGCCTTCGCGCAGGAGGTGGCCGCCATCACCGACCTGCCCTTCATCACGGCGCCTAACAAGTTCGAGGCGCTGGCCGCCCATGACAGCATCGTGGAGGCATCGGGCGCCCTGAACACCGTCGCCGTCTCCCTGATGAAGATCGCCAACGATATCCGCCTTCTGGGCTCCGGCCCGCGCAGCGGCATCGGGGAGATCAGCCTGCCGGAAAATGAGCCCGGCAGCTCCATCATGCCCGGCAAGGTGAACCCCACCCAGTCGGAAGCCATGACCATGGTGGCGGCGCAGGTGATGGGCAATCATGTGACCATCACCCATGCTGGCGCCACCGGCCATTTCGAACTGAACGTGTTCAAGCCGGTGCTGATCTATAACCTGCTGCAATCGATCAAGCTGATCGCTGATGCCAGCCGGTCCTTTGCGGAGAATTGTGTGGTCGGCATCACCGCCAATACCGACCGGATCAGCCGCCTGATGGGTGAAAGCCTGATGCTGGTCACCGCACTCAACCCCCATATCGGCTATGACAATGCCGCCAGGATCGCCAAGAAGGCGCATCATGAGGGCACAACCCTACTGGAGGCCGGGATGGCCCTGGGCCTGCTGACCGAGGCGCAGTTCAAGCAATGGGTCCGGCCGGAGGACATGGTACATCCGGGGTGAGGGGGCCTATCGCCTTGCGCCCCCGTAGCGCGGATTAGCGAAGCGTAATCCGCGGAGCGACGTCAGTGGGATTTCCGCGGATTACGCTTCGCTAATCCGCGCTACGCGCTGCTCACCAAACAGGCCGCCTGCCTCCATAAAATCAGCAATAGTCCGCTTTCGGACCTATTTACGCATCTGCGAACGGTTCGCAATGCCGGGTATGCGCAAATGCAACGGAACTATGCAGGGTAAAATGGTCAGTAATACTGACCTAACGCTAAAAAACTGCTGGCGAGGGCTGATTTTACGTTTTATATGAACCTTACCGGCGCCATTCGGGAAAGGGGATTACCCGCCTGTTGGCGCCGTTTCCAACGGTGCGGGGCGTTTGGCCCTTCGCACTGCGGGACGGGAAGGGGCCCGGCCCCGTTTGACGGTAAGGATTGGTTCCATGGCGACGCAGAAGATGCTGGGCTTTGTTCACACCGACCAGCGCATGCCCGACAAGCGCGGGGCGGAAATCCGTCGCCAGGATTTCAACGAAATTTATGCCCGCTTCACCGACAAGGGTGCCGTCGAACAGGCCAACCGCTGCTCACAATGCGGCGTGCCCTTCTGCCAGGTGCATTGCCCCGTCTCCAACAACATCCCCGACTGGCTGAAGCTGACGGCGGAAGGCCGGTTGGAAGAGGCGTATGAACTGTCGCAGGCCACCAACAACCTGCCCGAAATTTGTGGCCGCATCTGCCCGCAGGACCGCCTGTGCGAAGGCAACTGCACCATCGAGCAGTCGACCCACGGCACGGTCACCATCGGTGCGGTGGAGAAGTACATCACCGACACGGCCTTCGATAATGGCTGGGTCAAGCCCATCGTGCCGCGCATCGAACGTGAACAGTCGGTCGCCATCATCGGTGCCGGCCCCGCCGGTCTGGCCGCCGCCGACCAGCTGCGCAAGAAGGGCTATCAGGTCCATGTCTATGACCGGTATGACCGCGTCGGCGGTCTGCTGATGTA
>JAEMSB010000004.1:0-6931 GCA_016463045.1 Niveispirillum sp. | reverse complement strand
GTATGGTATTCCGGGCTTCAAGCTGGAAAAGGATGTGGTCATCCGCCGCTGGAAGCTGCTGGAGGAAGGCGGCGTCAAGTTCCATCTGGGCGTGGAGATCGGTCGTAACACCGACATGCGGACCCTGCGCGCCCAGCATGACGCGGTGCTGATCGCCACCGGCGTCTATAAGGCGCGCGACCTGGGTGGTCCCGGTTCCGGCCTAGACGGCATCGTGCCGGCGCTGGATTACCTGACGGCCAGCAACCGCAAGAGCCTGGGCGACACGGTGCTGGATTTTGAGACCGGTAAGCTGAACGCCAAGGGCAAGAAGGTCGTGGTCATCGGCGGCGGCGATACGGCCATGGATTGCGTGCGCACGGCCATCCGCCAGGGGGCGATGTCGGTGAAGTGCGTCTATCGCCGCGACCGCAAGAACATGCCCGGCTCCCAGCGCGAAACCGCGAACGCCGAAGAAGAAGGCGTGGAGTTCGTCTGGCAGACGGCGCCGGAAGGTTTCACTGGCGATGCGCATGTCACGGGCGTGAAGGCCTTCAAGATGCATATGGGCGTGGCCGACGCCACGGGCCGTCAGACCCCGATGCCCATCGAAGGCTCCAACTTCACCATGGACGCCGATCTGGTGATCAAGGCCCTGGGCTTTGACCCCGAAGACATCCCCACCCTGTTCGGCGTGCCGGAACTGAAGGTCAGCCGCTGGGGCACGGTGCAGGTGAAGTATGCCACCATGATGACCAACCTGGACGGCGTCTTCGCCGCCGGCGACATCGTGCGCGGCGCTTCGCTGGTCGTCTGGGGCATCAAGGATGGCCGCGACGCCGCCGTCGGCATCCATAACTACATCCAGGCCAAGATCGCCCAGGGCGTGGCGGTGGCGGCGGAGTAAGCCGCCCCGAAAGCCGGAATTATTCTCTATCCATCGTCAATGGGTGAATTGCGTCCATGCTCCGCCTCTATGACCACCTCTCCTCCGGGAACGGCTATAAGTGCCGCTGGCTGCTGACGCAGCTTGGCCTCCCGTTTGAGCGGGTGGAGATGGATATTGATGCGGGTGAGACGCGGACAGAGACGTTCCTGGCGTTGAACCCCAACGGGCGCATCCCGCTGCTGCGGCTTTCGCCCGGCGATTTCCTGGGCGAAAGCAATGCCATCCTGCGCTGGCTGGCCGAGGACACCACGTTCTGGCCGGATAACCGCCGGGACAAGGCCGCCGTCCTGCAATGGCTGTTCTGGGAACAGTATAGCCACGAGCCGAACATCGCGACGGCACGGTTCTGGATCACCCACAAGGTGGCGATGGACCCCGAACGCATCCATGCCCTTATCGTGAAGCGCGAGCAGGGGCATGCGGCCTTGCGGCTGATGGAACGCCACCTGACGGGCCGTGACTGGTTCGTGGGGCAGGGCGCCACCATCGCCGACATCGCACTCTACGCCTACACCCATGTGGCGGAGGAGGGTGGCTTTGACCTTGCCCCCTATCCCGCCATTCGCGACTGGCTGGACCGGTTTGCCGCCCAGCCGAACCACATCAAGATCACAGACGCCGTGGGCACGCCCGTGCCCCTGGCCGATGCGCTGACTTCTGAACAGAGGGCCTGACCATGACCGACGCCACCATCAACGCCGGTGAGATTTTCGCGGCGGAATACACCGCCAACAAGGCCCTGCTGGACACCACCGCCTTTGTCGATACCGAACAGCACGACGCCTGCGGCGTCGGCTTTGTGGCGGCCATCGATGGCAAGCCCCGGCGCGAGGTGGTGGAAAAGGCCGTGGAGGCGCTGAGGGCGCTCTGGCACCGTGGTGCGGTCGATGCCGACGGCAAGACGGGCGACGGGGCCGGCATCCATGTGCAGCTGCCCCAGGCTTTCTTCCGCGAGGTCGTGGTCCGTACCGGCCATCCGGAGCCGAAGGGCCTGATCGCCGTTGGCCAGGTCTTCCTGCCGCGCACCGATCTGTCGGCGCAGGAACGCTGCCGCGCCATTGTCGAGACGGAAATCCTGAACTGGGGTTACACCATCTATGGCTGGCGCCAGGTGCCCATCGACATTTCGATCATCGGCGAGAAGGCCAACGCCACGCGGCCCGAGATCGAACAGATCATGGTCGGCAATGACGGCACCGTCTCGGACGAGCAGTTCGAGCGCGACCTGTACATCATCCGCCGCCGCATCGAAAAGGCGGTGGCCGGTGAACAGATCGGCGGCTTCTATATCTGCACCCTGTCGGCCCGCTCCATCATCTACAAGGGCATGTTCCTGGCCGAACAGCTGACGGCCTTCTACCCGGACCTGCTGGACGCGCGGTTTGAGAGCAATTTCGCCGTCTATCACCAGCGCTATTCCACCAACACCTTCCCGACCTGGCAGTTGGCCCAGCCCTTCCGCACGCTGGCCCATAATGGCGAGATCAACACCCTGCGCGGCAACGTCAACTGGATGAAGGCGCATGAGACGCGCATGTATTCCGAGGCGTTTGGCGCGCATGTGGAAGACCTGAAGCCCGTCATCCAGGTTGGTTCTTCGGACAGCGGTGCCCTGGATGCCGTGTTCGAACTGATGCTGATGTCGGGCCGCTCGGCTCCCATGGTGAAGACCATGCTGGTGCCCGAAGCCTGGTCGAACAAGGAAGTGATGCCGCAGGCCCACCGCGACCTGTACAGCTACGCTAATGCCGTGATGGAGCCGTGGGACGGCCCGGCGGCGCTCGCCATCTATGATGGTCGCTGGGTCGTGGGTGGTGTGGACCGTAATGGCCTGCGCCCGCTGCGCTATGTCATCACCGGTGACGGTCTGATCATCGGCGGGTCGGAGACCGGCATGGTCAAGATCAACGAACAGGCCGTGGTGGAGAAGGGCCGCCTGGGTCCGGGGCAGATGATTGCCGTCGACCTGAAGGAAGGCAAGCTGTTCCACGACCGCGAGATCAAGGACAACCTCGCGTCGGGTCGCCCCTATGGCCAATGGATCGGTGAGATCACCGTCCTGGACGATCTGGTGAAGAAGGCCCCGGTGGAGCCGGCGGAACTGTCCAAGGACGAGCTGCGCCGCCGTCAGCTGGCCTATGGCATCACCATGGAGGATCTGGAACTGATCCTGCAGCCCATGGTCGACGACGCCAAGGAAGCCGTCGGGTCGATGGGTGATGACAGTCCCATCGCGGTGCTGTCCGACAAGTATCGCGGCCTGCACCATTATTTCCGTCAGAACTTCGCCCAGGTCACCAACCCGCCCATCGACAGCCTGCGCGAAACCCGCGTCATGTCGCTGAAGACGCGTCTGGGCAACCTGGGCAACATCCTGGACGAGGATTCGACCCAGTGCCGCCTGTTGCAGCTGGAAAGCCCCGTGCTGACCAGTGCCGAGTTCCGCGCCATGCGCAAGTACATGGGCGCCACGGCGGCGGAGATCGACTGCACGTTTGAGCCGGCATCCGGCCCCAACGCCCTGCGCGACGGTCTGCGCCGTATCCGCCAGGAGGCGGAGGATGCCGTCCGTGGCGGTGCCACCCATGTCATCCTGACGGATGAGGCGATGACGGGCAACCGCGCGCCCATGCCGATGATCCTGGCGACCGGTGCCGTCCACACCCATCTGATCCGCCAGCAGCTGCGCACCTTCACCTCGCTGAATGTGCGGTCGGGTGAATGCCTGGACGTGCATTATTTCGCGGTGCTGATCGGCGTCGGCGCCACGACGGTGAACGCCTATATCGCCCAGGAAGCCATCGCCGACCGCCACCGCCGTGGCCTCTTCGGCGCGATGAGCCTGGAGGACTGTCTGAAGCGCTACAAGAAGGCCATCAATGACGGTCTGCTGAAGGTCATGTCCAAGATGGGCATTTCCATCATCAGCTCCTATCGCGGTGGCCTGAATTTCGAGGCCATTGGCCTGTCGCGCTCGCTGGCTGCCGAATATTTCCCCGGTCTGCCGTCCCGCATCTCCGGTCTGGGCCTGAACGGCATCCAGGAAGAAGTCGTGGGCCAGCACAAGATCGCCTATGACGAGGATGTGGTGGCCCTGCCGGTGGGCGGTTTCTACCGCTTCCGCAAGGGCGGCGACCGTCACGCCTGGGAAGGTGGCCTGATCCACCTGATGCAGACGGCGGTGGCCACCGACAGCTTCTCCACCTTCAAGAAATACTCCGAGGCGCTGCACAAGCGTCCGCCCATCAACCTGCGTGACCTGCTGGATTTCAAGCCGGCGGAAAAGTCGGTGCCGGTGGATGAGGTGGAAAGCATCACGTCGCTCCGCAAGCGCTTCATCACGCCGGGCATGTCTCTGGGCGCCCTGTCGCCGGAGGCACACGGCACGCTGAACGTGGCCATGAACCGCATCGGCGCCCGCTCGGTCAGCGGGGAGGGGGGTGAGGACCCGGCGCGCTTCAAGCCCGACGCCAATGGTGATAACTGGAACAGCGCCATCAAGCAGGTGGCCTCCGGCCGCTTTGGCGTGACGGCGGAATATTTGAACCAGTGCCGCGAGATTGAGATCAAGGTGGCCCAGGGCGCCAAGCCCGGTGAAGGCGGGCAGCTGCCCGGCTTCAAGGTTACCGAACTGATCGCCAAGCTGCGCCATTCCACGCCGGGCGTCATGCTGATCAGCCCGCCGCCGCACCACGATATCTACTCCATCGAAGATCTGGCGCAGCTGATCTATGACCTGAAGCAGATCAACCCGACGGCCAAGGTCTGCGTGAAGCTGGTGTCGCGGTCCGGCATCGGCACCATCGCCGCCGGTGTGGCCAAGGCCGGTGCGGACATCATCCTGGTCGCCGGCCATAATGGCGGCACCGGTGCCTCGCCGCAGACCTCGGTCAAATATGCGGGCGTGCCGTGGGAAATGGGCCTGTCGGAAGTGCAGCAGGTGCTGACCCTGAACCGTCTGCGCCACCGCGTGACCCTGCGTACCGATGGCGGCCTGAAGACCGGTCGTGACATTGTCATGGCGGCCATGCTGGGTGCCGAGGAGTTTGGCATCGGCACGGCGGCTCTGGTCGCCATGGGCTGCATCATGGTCCGCCAGTGCCATTCCAACACCTGCCCCGTCGGCGTCTGTGTGCAGGATGAAGACCTGCGCAAGAAGTTCACGGGCACGCCGGAAAAGGTCGTCAACCTGTTCAGCTTCATCGCGGAGGAAGTGCGCGAGATCCTGGCGAACCTGGGCTTCCGCGAACTGCGCGAAGTGGTGGGCCGTTCGGACCTGCTGCATCAGGTCAGCCGTGGTGCCGCCCATCTGGACGATCTGGACCTGAACCCGCTGCTGTCGGTGGCCGATCCGGGCGAATATGCCCGCTACTGCACGCTGGAAGGCCGCAACGAGGTGCCGGACACGCTGGACGCCCAGATGATCAAGGACGCCAAGGCCTTGTTCGAAGTGGGTGAGAAGACCCAGATGCAGTATCACGCCCAGAACACGCACCGCGCCATCGGCACGGCTTTGTCGGGCATGATCACTCGCAAGTTCGGCATGAAGGGCCTGCAGCCCGGCCACGCCACCGTCCGTCTGCGCGGCTCGGCCGGTCAGTCGCTGGGTGCCTTCGCGGTGCAGGGTCTGAAGCTGGAAGTGTTCGGCGACGCCAATGACTATGTCGGCAAGGGCCTGTCGGGCGGCACCATCGTGGTGCGTCCGCTGACGGCCAGCCCGTTGAAGACCAACGAGAACACCATCATCGGCAACACCGTCCTGTACGGTGCCACGGCGGGCAAGCTGTTCGCGGCGGGCCAGGCGGGTGAGCGGTTTGCGGTGCGCAATTCCGGCGCCACGGTCGTGGTCGAAGGCTGCGGTTCCAACGGCTGCGAGTATATGACGGGCGGTCTGGCCGCCATCCTGGGCAAGGTCGGCGACAATTTCGCCGCCGGCATGACGGGTGGCATGGCCTATGTCTATGACGAGGAAGGCCAGTTCCCGCTGTTCGTGAACCCCGAAAGCGTCATCTGGCAGCGTCTGGAGGTCCCGCATTACGAGGATCAGCTGAAGGCTCTGATCCAGGAACATATCGACGAGACGGGCAGCCGCTGGGCCGCCCAGCTTCTCAACGATTGGGAACTGGTGCGGGGCAAGTTCTGGCAGGTGGTCCCGAAGGAGATGCTGAACCGGCTGCCGATCCCTGTTACGGCACCGGAACGACTGAGCGCCGAGTAAGACCAAGTAAGGATAGGGGGCCGAAAGGCCCCCTTTTCTTTTGGGTGTGCGACTCGGGAAGCAAGGCTTTCTGCGGCTTGCGAGTCGCAAGGGCGAATCGCCAGTCGAATCTATCCTTACTTAGGATGCGGCGGGAGTCGGTAAGGGAGAGGATAGGCCCTCTTCCATCAATCACCGCCCTGAATCGACACATCCCGCAAAGATCACGGTGCCGCAAGGGTGGGCGTGTCCCCTCGTTCCAGCGTGATCGCGTGGCGCAGATGGTGGCTGGCCTGGGCGGCGTCGATCTCCGGGTCACCGTTCAGCAGCATGCCGACCAAGCCATCCCGCAGCGCCTCCAGCCTTATGGCGGTGGCATCGGGCCTTGGCAGTAACCAACAGCCAGCGGCATTGCCCGCTTCCAGCAGTGCCGTGAAACGGTGGCGTAGCGCGGTGCGCGTGCGGGCCAGTGTCGCCGCCATGGCTTTGTCGGTCGCCGCCATGGCTTCTGCCTGTATCCACAGGGTCCAATAGGGGCGGGCGCTGTTATCGAACGATTCCGTGATGAACCGATTCAGGGCCGCCTGCGGGTCCTCACCGCCGCGCCAGAGATCGGCGACCACCTCATCGAAGATGGCTTCCCAGGCCTTGGCGCGCAGTTCGGGCCAGCGGAAATGATGGTTCAACAGGCCGGTCCCCACGCCGGCGCGCTCCGTCACGGCGCGCGTCTGTACGGCCAGAAGGCCCATTTCCAGCAGCAGTGTCACTGTCGCCTGAATGATCCGCTCCCGCCCACCCGTTTACCG
>JAEMSB010000709.1 GCA_016463045.1 Niveispirillum sp. | reverse complement strand
GCGCGGCATCATGCTGTCGCCCGGCAGGCCTTGCTCGGGCGGATCGGTCAGCCAGCCGACGGGCGGCAGGATGCGGGTCAGGGGGTGGCGCACCTCCGCCACATTGCGGGCACCCCAGGTGAAGGCGGCGGCGCCCCCCGCATTGTCCACCTGATCGGCGACATCGGTCAGGGCGGCATCGATCAGCGCCTCCCAATCCTTGTATCCGGGCGGTACCAGGGCGTCGGGCCGTTCGGTCAGCAGGCGGCGCAGGGGGCCTTCCTGCTGGGCGGTGGTGCGGTTGCGCGGCGGCGTGCCGTCGAGCCCCAGATAGGCGCTATACAGTTTTTGAGAGAAGGCGAGGCGGAAGGCGCGGACCAGACGGTAGCCGACAGAGTCCACCGCCGCCCGCGCGCCCCAGTCGCGTACCGGCCCCGTCAGGGCCGCCAGCCTTGCATCGCCCTGTCGGGCATTCAGCGCGGCCAGCATCTGTTCCTGCCAGAAACTGAGGACCAGGGCGCGATCATCCAGTTGGATGGACAGCATGTCGGCGGGCGTGAAACGGTCGCGCGCAAACAGACCGTCACGGATCTGCCCCTGGCGTCCGCCCATGTCATAACCGCCATCGCCCAGCCTGGCGTAATCATCCCCGCCCACGATGCGGGCATTGGCGGTCCAGATGCGGTGATGGTCGGGATTGCGGATGGTCGGCACCTGATCGGGCGGCAGCATGCCGTTCCAGCCGCGCGTGCCATCGGCCCAACTGGCGGGAAGGCTGCCATCCATGCCGAACCGGGCCGGCACCGACCCGATGATGGTCCAGGCGATATTGCCGGCGGTGTCGCCCACGACAAGGTTCTGCTGCGGCTGGCGCGCGGCATGGGCAATGGCGATAGCGGCATCCACGCTGTCGGCGCGTTCCAGGCCCAGCAGGCCTGTCAGGTTGATGCCGTCGGCCTCATGCGCAGTCCAGCGGACGGCGATCTTCGTGCCGTCCGGCAGGGTTTCCACCACCGGACCCCAGATGCTTTCCTCCACCACCAGATCCTGGCAGTCGCCCCAGGCCGGGCAGATCTTCTCCGTGGTGCGGATTAGGTCCTTGGGCCCGTCGGGCGTCTGATACTGGCCCGGTGTACCGGGCACGGGGTCCAGCATCACGGCATCGGCGGTATCGATATAGGAATTGGTGTAGCCCCAGGCGACCTTGCCATTGCTGCCGGCCACCAGGGCCGGGGTGCCCGGCAGGGTGACGCCGGTCGCGTCCATGGCGTCGGGACCGGCGGTGATGCGTAGCCGCGCGCGGTACCAGGTGCCGGGAACGGCGATGCCCAGGTGCATGTCGTCGGCCACCAGGGCCGCGCCGCTCGCCGTCAGCGCGCCGCCCACGCCCCAGGCATTGCTGCCGATGGTGGGGCCGGGATCGGGATCGACCAGAGCCGCCTTGCGCCCCTGCATGGGGATGGCGCTGGGCAGGGCCGGTTCCGGCATGACGGAACCGTCGATGGCCGCGTCGAGCGGGGTGCCGCGCGGATAGAGGAAATCCATCATTTCCGGCCCCAGCCTTTGCAGGTTCTGGGCGCGGATACGGTCGGTCAGCGCATCCTCATCCTGCAAATCCAGATACATGGCATAGGCGGCCAGGATCGTGTCTTCCGCCGCCCAGGGCCGGGGAGATGCGAACAGCAGGCTATATTCGAAGGGACGGCCCGTCAGGCCGGCCAGACCCTGGTTCACCCCGTCGGTATAGGCGGCGATCATCGCCTTTTGATCGGCGGGTAGGTTGGTCACCACCTGTTCGGCCCGGTGACGCAGACGATGGATGCGCCGCGCCCGGTCGATCTCCAGCACCGGCCCGATGGGACCCAGCAGGCCCGACAATTCCCCCGACGCCGACCGGCGGATCAGGTCCATCTGGAAATAGCGTTCCTGGGCATGCAGAAAGCCCAGCGCGCGGGCCATATCGGCCCGGCTTGCCCCCTCCAGAGTCGGCACGCCGCCGGCATCACGCGTGATGGCGACAGGCGCCGTCAGCCCCTTCAGCGGCAGCGACCCCTCCAGCGTGGGTTTGGAGACGGCCAGATTGACCGCAAAGGTGCCAGCGGCCAGCACCAGCACCCCGCCGATCCCCGC
>JAEMSB010000206.1 GCA_016463045.1 Niveispirillum sp. | reverse complement strand
GTTCACATCCTCCGCCAGGGCGCGGATATCGGCCAGGGCGTGATCCACTTGGCTCCGGCTTTGCGCCACTTCCTGCCGCGCGCGGGTGGTCACCTCACGCGCGGCAGAGGCAGCGCCTGTCACCTTCCTGTTGCCGTCGGCCATGTCATGCGCCTGCCGGCGAAGTTCCTCAAAGATGGCTGCCTGCCGGGCGATGCGGACGGAGACATCGCCGACATGGCCGGCGACATCGGCAATGGAAACGCCCAGCGTTCCCACCTCCTGCGCCAGTTCGGCGATGGCGTTCTGTGTCCGGTGCGTGGATGTGGCGGTGTCCTGCCAGCCTGCGGCCTGATCCATGATTCCTCCCGTTACCGGTGCCGGTGTTGTTCCGCTGGTCGGCGGCAGCCCGGCTTTTTACCCTAACAGGTGATCATCCCATCCTTTCCTAACCAAAGGTATATAGGCTTTAGTCGATTATTGCGCCGCAGCAGGAAGAACTTTTTCAAATTTTTCATCAATGCCGCAGATTATGTCCAGCCATGTGCATCGGCGGCATCTGTCCCCAAGGCCTCGCGATGGACATGGGCGTCAGGGATTGCCATAAATCCCGCGAACAAACTCCAGGACCCTGGACGGGGTCGCACAAAAACGGATGGTCATTCAAATGGCTGATACGCAGTTCGACCTCGTCGTCATCGGTGCCGGTCCCGGTGGTTATGTCGCCGCCATTCGCGCCGCCCAGCTGGGCATGCGCGTTGCAGTGGTGGAAAAGCGCAAGACGCTGGGCGGCACCTGCCTGAATGTCGGCTGCATCCCATCCAAGGCGCTGTTGGTCGCCTCGGAAAAGTTCAGCGAGGCCAAGCACCATCTGGGTGCCTTCGGCGTGAAGGTCAGCGGCGTCGAGCTGGACCTGCCCGGCATGATGAAGCACAAGGACGAGGTGGTGAAGTCCAACGTCACGGGCGTGGATTTCCTGTTCAAGAAGAACAAGATCACTCGCTTCACGGGTCTGGGCTCCATCAAGGCCGCCGGTGTCGTCACCGTCACCAAGGATGATGGCAGCGCGGAAGATGTGGCCGCCAAGAACATCCTGATCGCCACCGGTTCCGACGTCGCCCCCCTGCCGGGCGTCACCATCGATGAAAAGCGTATCGTGTCGTCCGACGGCGCCATCGCCCTGGAAACGGTGCCGGGTCGTCTGGTCGTCATCGGCGGCGGCGTCATCGGCCTGGAACTGGGCTCTGTCTGGCAGCGCCTGGGTGCGCAGGTGACCGTGGTCGAATATTTCGACCGTATCCTGCCGACCATGGATGGCGAAGTGTCCAAGCAGATGCAGCGCATCATGGGCAAGCAGGGACTGTCCTTCAAGACCTCCACCAAGGTCACCTCCGCCGTGACCGAGGGTGAGGTGGTGAAGCTGACCGTTGAGGCTGCTGCCGGCGGCAATGCCGAAACGCTGGAAGCCGACATCGTCCTGGTCGCCATTGGCCGCCGTCCGTTCACCAGCGGCCTGGGTCTGGAGGCCGTGGGCGTGGCGCTGGACGAACGCCGCCGCGTGAAGATCGACCATCATTTCCAGACCAACGTCCCCGGCATCTATGCCATCGGTGACGTGGTGGCCGGCGCCATGCTGGCCCACAAGGCCGAGGAGGAGGGCGTGGTCTTCGCCGAAATCCTGGCCGGTCAAACGGGCCACATCAATTATGACGCCATCCCCGGTGTCGTCTACACGTGGCCGGAAGTGGCCTCTGTCGGCAAGACGGAAGAGCAGCTGAAGGCCGAAGGTGTCGCCTACAAGGCCGGCAAGTTCCCCTTCACCGCCAATGGCCGCGCCCGTTCCATGAACGCCACCGACGGCTTTGTGAAGATCCTGGCCGATGCCAAGACCGACCGCATCCTGGGCGCCCATATCATCGGCGCGTCGGCCGGTGAGATGATTGAGGAACTGGGTCTGGCCATTGAGTTCGGCGCATCCGCCGAAGATATCGCCCGCACCAGCCATGCTCACCCGACCCTGACCGAGGCCATCAAGGAAGCGGCCCTGGCCGTGGATGGCCGCGCCATCCATATGTGATGTGCCGTCAAGGGATTGATTGAGAAAGGGCCGGAGCCGTCGCTCCGGCCCTTTTTGCTGGCCGCCTTGCAGCCTGTGCGGGGGAGGGTGGCGGAACGCCACGCTTGGTTCATGGGCCGGGGCGGCTTATGTTCTGCGCCAAGGCAATTCCCAAGGTCAGGGCCATGACGATCGAAGAACCCCGCGTCCGCCACCCGGAAAAGGTCAACCGCCCGGACAACCCGATCCAGCGCAAGCCCGAGTGGCTGCGCGTAAAGGCGCCGACCAGCCGTGAATATGCGGAAACCCGCGACCTGATGCGCGGCCTGAAGCTGCATACGGTGTGCGAGGAAGCGGCCTGCCCGAACATTGGCGAATGCTGGAAGAAGAAGCACGCCACTTTCATGATTCTGGGGGCCATCTGCACCCGCGCCTGCGCCTTCTGCAACGTCGCAACAGGCAAGCCGCTGAACCTGGACCCGCATGAGCCGGAAAAGGTGGCGGAGGCCGTGGGCGGCCTGAACCTGGAACATGTGGTCATCACCTCGGTGGACCGTGACGACCTGCCCGATGGCGGGGCCGACCATTTCGCCCGCACCATCCTGAACATCCGCAAGACGGCACCCGCCACCACTATCGAAATCCTCACCCCGGATTTCATGCGCAAGCCGGGGGCGGTGGAACATGTGGCCAAGGCCCGGCCCGATGTGTTCAACCATAATCTGGAAACGGTGCCGCGCCTCTACCCCACCATCCGGCCCGGTGCCCGCTATTTCACCTCGCTGGCCCTGTTGCAGCGGGTGAAGGAAGTGGACCCGACCATCTTCACCAAGTCCGGCATCATGGTCGGCCTGGGCGAAACGAAGGAGGAGGTGGGGCAGGTGATGGACGATCTGCGCGCCGCCGATGTCGATTTCCTGACCATCGGCCAATATCTGGCCCCCACACCCAAGCATGCGCCGGTGGACCGGTTCGTGACGCCGGATGAGTTCGAAAGCTACGCCACGCTGGCGCGCGGCAAGGGCTTCCTGATGGTGTCGTCGAGCCCGCTGACCCGCAGCTCCTATCACGCCGGCGACGATTTCCGGAAGCTGCGCGCGGCACGTGAGGCCAAGCTGGCGGGCAGCCGCCCTGCCGCCGAATGAAGCTGATGCCAGGGTACTGAGGCCCCATGCCGACGCACGCCGAACGGCGCATCCTGCCGCATACGCCGGAGCAGCTCTACGCGCTTGTCGCGGATGTGGAGCGTTATCCGGAATTCCTGCCCTGGGCCGTGGCCTGCCGCATCCGCAAGCGGCAGGAGCCGGTGATCTGGGCCGATTTGGTCATCGGCTTCAAGATGATCCGCGAACGGTTCACGTCAAAGGTGACGCTGAACCCCGACGCGCTACGGGTGGATGTCGAATATGTCGACGGCCCGTTCCATTACCTGAACAACCACTGGGTCTTTGAACCCCACGCCGACGGCTGCGCCGTCGATTTCTTCGTGGATTTTGAATTCAAGAACAAGGTGCTGCAAACCATCATTGGCGCCTTGTTCAATGAGGCCGTGAAGCGCATGGTGGCGGCGTTCGAAGGGCGGGCGAAGCAGCTTTACGGGTAAGCGAGCCAACGCTTCCTGCTCTATACGCTCAAATAATGTCGCGACGGACGTCGTCGCCGTCGATTGTCCTGCGGACCTCATTTCGTTGTGCCCGATACCCCAAACCGCGGGTATGCGGGCAATCGCTGTTGCCCGATGCTGTCCCGTTGTAACCCCACCGCTTTTCAGATATCGGCGAATGGCGGGCCTCTGGCCGTCATGTCGCCTGTGCGCGTCCCCTCAGGTGTTGCATCTTATATTCGTTAAGCATATCAAATTTTACGTTTTACATAAAATTATGGATGAGATATAGAAAGCCCATGTCCGCAACGAATGGGGTTTCAAAACATGTCACTGCGTGTCCTGAACTGGATCTTGACGGCATCCATCTGGCTGCTGGGTCTCGGTATCGTGCTGATCCTTGGCGTCAGCCTTTACGGAGGTCTGGCCGATAAGCCGTGGTTCATGATGTTTCCGGTTATCTTGAGCAATGCCAGCTCTACAAGCCTGCTGGGTGATGCCCAGGCGGTGGTTGGTCATCTGTTGGCTGACCGCGCTACCTTGAACGTCGCAGTCGACCAGATGTGGATAAAGTTCCTGTTTGGCGCCTCAGCGGCGCTGGTGGTCGGGTTATGGCTTTACGCTGCCATCACCTTGCGGCGGCTGGTCGGGGATATTGCCGGGGGTGATCCGTTTGCTGTGACGGCTGTACCGCGCCTGCGATGGCTGGGTTGGCTGCTGATCGGTGTAAACGCAGCGACACTGGTCTCTTCCTGCCTGTTGCCGCTGACGCTGTCCGGTATCACGTTGGCGGATGGGCGTGCTCTGGTAACCAGCCCTCTATCATTCGGCTTGCCATCCACACCTTATGCTCAGGTCAAAGCCGATCTCGATGGCTGGCTGGCACTCTGCGGTCTGGTTCTTCTTGCCTTGGCAGAAGCCTTCCGCATTGGACGCAACCTGAAGGTTGAAGGGGAGGGGATCATCTGATGGCCATCATCATCAATGTCGATGTGATGCTGGCCCGACGTAAAATGTCGGTGACCAAGCTTGCAGAGGAGGTTGGAATATCCCTGACCAACCTGTCCTTGCTGAAAACCGGGAAGGTAAAGGGTATTCGCTTTGCGACCCTGAACCAGATCTGCATGGTTCTGAACTGCCAGCCCGGCGACATTCTGGAATATCGACCGGATGAGCACCCACCGAAACCGGGGGCTGGAGGCGACGACGGTTTTTGACAACAAAAAAGGGGGCCTTTTGGCCCCCTTTTTCACATTCACTTAAAAATCACCGTCCGCGAGCCATCCATGATGATGCGGTGTTCCAACTGCCATTTGACGGCGCGCGCCAGCACGGCACATTCCACGTCGCGGCCCATATCGACCAGATCCTCGGGCGTGTGGCTGTGGTCCACGCGCTGGATGTCCTGTTCGATGATGGGGCCTTCATCCAGGACGTTGGTAACGAAATGGGCCGTGGCACCGATGATCTTCACGCCGCGCTCATGCGCCTGATGATAGGGCTTGGCGCCCTTGAAGCTCGGCAGGAAGCTGTGATGGATGTTGATGCAGCGGCCGGACAGTACCTCGCAGAATTCCGGCGACAGGATTTGCATGTAGCGGGCCAACACCACCAGATTGGCACCGCTGTCCTGAATGATCTTCGTGAACTGCGCTTCCTGCGCTTCCTTGTTACCCTTAGGCACGGGCAAATGGTGATAGGGGATGCCCGACCATTCCACGAAGCTGCGCATATCGTCATGGTTGGACACCACCGCGGGGATATCCATGCGCAGGCTGCCCGACCGCTGCCGGTGCAGCAGGTCATAGAGGCAGTGGCCGAACTTCGATACGGCGATCACCACCTTGGGCCGCACCGACAGGTCGTGCAGTTCCCAATGCATGTCATACTGGCGCCCGATGGGGGCAAACCCTTCCTTCAACGCGTCCAGATCGGGGAAATCAGCCCCGTCCGCCCGGAACACGGTGCGCATGAAGAACAGGTTGTTCAGCGCATCATTGAAATGGTTCGATTCCGTGATCGAGGCGTCATGCTTGGCAAGATAGGTTGAAACTGCCGCCACGATCCCCTTGCGGTCCGGGCACCGCACGATCAGCACATAAGGACCTTGCTCAGCAATTACCGACATGTCACGCACCCGCCATTTTATCAAAAATTTGATCGGGCAGGAGAGTTGCGACTGGCGCGCGGGCTTGTCCACCCCCAGATTAGGTAAAGGCGGCGAAAGGATGGCCGCCATGCAAAAACCGCTTGACGTGCGCGGAAGCTTAACTTACCTATTACGTAAACGTAAGCCACCTGTCAGCGACAAGGGCAGCTCTCATGCTGAACACCATCGATCAGGCCAAGTCCGCCTATAATCCGGCGCAAACCTTCACCATCGGTCAGTTGGCCGACGAATTCGGCCTGACCCTGCGGTCGCTGCGGTTTTACGAGGATGAAGGTTTGATCTCGCCGGCCCGCATGGGCCAGACGCGAATCTACACCCACCGCGACCGCGCCCGGCTGAAGCTGATCTGCCGGGGCAAGCGGTTGGGCTTCTCCATCGGGGAAATAAAGGATTTCCTCGACCTGTATGACACGGACGAGGCGCAGGTGGAGCAGATGACCTATCTGTTGCGCCGCGCCCGCGACCGTATCGTGCATCTGGAGCAGCAGTTGCGCGACGTGCAGCAGACGCTCAAGGAACTGCATGAGATCGACGGCATGATCGTGTCGCATCTCCATTCCAAGGGTGTCCCGGTTCAAACCGAATAAGCTTCTTTTCCCGGGCGGAATGATTTCATACGCTCGTTTGAATGGTTTATCCTGTCCCCAAAATCAACGGTACCGTCCGACAGAGACGGGCCGCAGCCAACCCCAGGCGAGGAGTGCTCCAGAGATGAAGAACGTCGTGATTGCCGGTTACGCCCGGTCCCCCTTCCATATCGCCAATAAGGGCGAACTGACGAAGGTGCGTCCGGACGATCTGGCCGCCGCTGTCGTGAAGGAACTGCTGGCCCGTACCGGTGTTGACGGCGCCGCCGTGGAAGACCTGATCATGGGCTGCGCCTTCCCGGAAGGGGAGCAGGGCTTCAACGTTGCCAAGCTGGTGGCCATGATCGCGGGCCTGCCGCAGTCGGTGGCGGGCGCGACCGTCAACCGTTTCTGTGGCTCGTCCATGCAGTCGATCCATCAGGCTGCCGGTGCTATCGCCATGGGCGCTGGCGACTGCTTCATCGCTGCCGGCGTGGAAAGCATGTCCCGCGTGCCGATGGGTGGTTACAACCCGATGCCCAACGCCGCCCTCCATGCCGCCAATCCGGGCGCCTACATGGCCATGGGCATCACGGCTGAGAACCTCGCCAAGAAGTTCGGCTTCACCCGCGCCCAGCAGGAAGCCTACGCGGTTGAGTCCCACGCCAAGGCCGCCAAGGCCCAGGCCGAGGGCCGGTTCGAGGCCGAGATCGTTCCCATTACCGTCCCGGCGGCAAGGTGGTGAGCCAGGATGGCGGCATCCGCGCCGGCACGACGGCGGAGGGTCTGGCGACCCTGAAGCTGGCCTTTGATGCTGAAAACGGCACCGTCACCGCCGGCACCTCCTCGCCCCTGACCGATGGCGCGTCGGCCACGCTGGTCTGCTCGGAAGATTTCGCCAAGGCCCATGGCCTGAAGATCCTGGCCAGGATCCGCTCCATCGCCGTGTCCGGCTGCGATCCCACCATCATGGGCTACGGTCCGGTGCCGGCGTCCAAGAAGGCGCTGGCCCGTGCCGGCGTAACCATCGCCGATATCGACATCGTGGAAAGCAATGAGGCGTTCGCCGTGCAGTCCATGACGGTCGCCAAGGAGCTGGGCTTTGATGCGTCCAAGGTGAACCTGGATGGCGGCGCGCTGGCGCTGGGTCACCCGCTGGGCGCCACCGGCGCCCGCATCACCGGCAAGGCCGCCAGCCTGTTGCAGCGTGAGGGCAAGTCCCTGGCGCTGGCCACCCAGTGCATCGGCGGCGGTCAGGGCATCGCCACCGTCCTGGAAGCGGTCTGATCGGCGGCTTCAAGCGGGAGGAAACACCCATGACCATTAAGAAAGCCGCCGTCATCGGCTCCGGCG
>JAEMSB010000708.1 GCA_016463045.1 Niveispirillum sp. | reverse complement strand
CTGGTGGTGGTCGAGGACCGCACCGATGAAATGTCGGCCCCGCTGGACCCGCGCTTCACGTTTGAGAATTTCGTGGTGGGCAAGCCGAACGAGCTGGCCTTTGCCGCCGCCCGCCGCGTGGCCGATGCCCAGGCCGTGCCCTTCAACCCGCTGTTCCTCTATGGCGGCGTGGGTCTGGGTAAGACGCATCTGATGCACGCCATCGCCTGGGCCATCCGCAAGAAGGACCCGTCGCGCCGCGTCATCTATCTGTCTGCCGAAAAGTTCATGTATCAATTCATCCGGGCGCTGCGCTTCAAGGACACGATGGCCTTCAAGGAGCAGTTCCGGTCGGTTGACGTCCTGATGATCGACGATGTGCAGTTCATCAGCGGCAAGGACAGCACCCAGGAAGAGTTCTTCCACACTTTCAATGCCCTGGTGGACCAGAACCGTCAGGTCATCATCAGCGCCGACAAAAGCCCGTCGGACCTGGAAGGCATGGAGGAGCGGCTGCGCTCGCGTCTGGGTTGGGGCCTCGTGGCTGATATCCACCCGACCACCTACGAGCTACGCCTGGGCATCCTGGGCCAGAAGGCCGACCGCATCGGTGCCAAGGTGCCGCCCAAGGTCCTGGAATTCCTGGCCCACAAGATCACCAGCAATGTGCGTGAGCTGGAAGGCGCGCTGAACCGTATCGTCGCCCATGCCGAACTGGTAGGCCGCGCCATCACGCTCGAATCGGCGCAGGATGTGCTGCACGACCTGCTGCGCGCCAGCAACCGCCGCGTGACTATCGAAGAGATTCAGAAGAAGGTCGCGGAGCATTTCAACATCCGTCTGGCCGACATGAGCAGCGCACGCCGTGCCCGCGCTGTGGCCCGCCCGCGTCAGGTGGCCATGTATCTGGCCAAACAGCTGACCCAGCGCTCCCTGCCGGAAATCGGCCGCAAATTCGGCGACCGCGACCACACCACCGTCATGCATGCCGTCCGCAAGGTGGACGAACTGTGCGGCACCGACCCGGCCTTCGCCGAAGATGTCGAACTGCTGCGCCGCATGCTGGAGGGGTGACAAGCGTCATCCCTGCCCCCCATGTCCCCTTGCCATCCCCTACCCCCGGATGTTTCCCTTGAGGAATCGCAACGGGGCAATCGCCGGGAGAGCGCATGATGCGGGGACGCGGGGGCCGTTGGGGGGCGTTGCTGCTGGCGGCTTTGTTCGCGGCTGTCCCCGCGCTCTGCGCCGACCCCGCCAAGCCTGCTGTCATCCGCATCTCCGACTGGCAGTCGCCGGGGGAGGAGACGCGGGTTGATTATTTCCATGACCTGTTCCGCCGCCTGATCGACGAGACGACGCCGCGATATGGCCCCGTCCAGATCGAGCGGGTGCGGGAGAAGTTCAGCCAGGGCCGCCTTCTGGCCGAGCTGAATGCCGGGCGCATCGACGTCACCTGGACCGGCACCAACATCGAGCGGGAGAGGGAGGGCAATCCCATCCGCATTCCCATTGATATGGGCCTGATCGGGCAGCGCGTGCCTGTCATCAGGACCCGGGACGCCGCTGCCTTCGCGGCGGTACGCGGGGTGGAGGACCTGAAGCGCTTCACCGCCTGTCAGGGCGCGCAATGGCCCGACTTCGATGTGCTGGCGGCCAGCGGCCTGCCCCAGGTCACCAATGTCCATTTCGATCAGCTTTACGCCATGCTACGGGCTGGCCGCTGTGACTATTTCGCGCGCGGACTGGCGGAGGTGGCACAGGAAATTGAGACCTATGGCGGGTCGGACCTGATGGTCTTTGAAAGGCTGGTCATCGCCTATCCTATGCCGGTCTATTTTTATTTGGCGCCGGGCAAGGAGGATTTGGCCCGCCGGCTGGAGGAGGGGCTGCGGACCCTGCTGGCCAATGGGGAATTGCGGCGCATGCTGTCGACCCATCCGTCCACGCGCGGGGCCTTTCCGCTGGAACGGTTCAATGCGGCCACCATCATCCGGCTGCCCAACCCCAACCTGCCGCCGGCCACACCCTTGTCCGACCCGACCCTGTGGCTGAATGTGGGCAGGCCGGCGAATGGCCCGTCCTGACGGGATCGCGCTTGCGTCCGTCCGGACCCTGAACGATCATGGAACATCCAGAAC
>JAEMSB010000707.1 GCA_016463045.1 Niveispirillum sp. | reverse complement strand
GCTGGGTGCCGCCGCCTTCCACCTTGGGCAGCTTGCGCAGGGCCGCGTCGATACCGGCCTCTGCCGCGCGGGCATTGCCGCCGGCACTGGTGATCAGGTTGGCGGCCATGCCCTCCTGGTCTTCCAGCAGCGCCTTCAACAGATGTTCGGGCGTCAGCTGCTGATGTCCAGCCCGCGCCGCCGCCCCTTGCGCCGCCTGGATGAAACCCTGGGCGCGTTCGGTATAGTTCTTGAAATCCATAACCCACTAACTCCCCGATTTTGCCCCATCGTCCTCTCTAGGCCCGATGAATGCGATGATCCACGTCATGTGCGATCCGGGAGGATCGTATCTGATGTGGGAAGCAGGACCCAAGCCCGCAAGGGCCCGTGACGGCATCTGACCGGACGGTTATGCTGCCCTGCATGAGCGAGCGATATTTCCACCTGTTCGACACATCCGTCGGCACCTGCGCCATCGCCTGGGGGCCACAGGGGCTGCTGGCCGTGCGCCTGCCAGCGGTGGAGGGCGGCGATCTTGCGGAGAAGATGGGCCGCGCGGTGCCGGGGGCGGTGCCGGGCGAGCCAGATTCGGAAACCGCGTCGGCCATCGCCGGCATCCGCGCCCTGTTGTCGGGGGACAAGCGGAACCTGCTGGAGATCACGCTAGATATGGCGACGACCGGTCCCTTCGACCGCGCCGTCTATGCCATTGCCCGCGCCATCCCGCCGGGACAGACCCTGACCTATGGGCAGGTGGCCAAGCGGTTACCGCCGGATGTGCTGACCGACATGCCACCCTCCATCGTGCCGCGCGCCGTAGGGCAGTCGCTGGGTCGCAATCCCTGGCCCATCGTCGTGCCCTGTCACCGGGTGATGGCCGCGGCGGGCGGGACCGGTGGCTTCTCCGCCCCCGGCGGGGTGGATACCAAGCTGACCCTGCTGCGGATTGAAGGGGCGGTATTACCAGCACAGCAATTGGGCCTGTTCTGACGTTACAGGACGCCGCCCCGCAATTAGGAAACTAAATTACCGGTTTTTGGGTATTGTCCGGGTTGCGCCGTGACCGCAGGGCAGATTATCCTGTCCCCATCATGTCCATCAAACTTGACACTATTCACTATTATCCCGTGAAGGGCCTGACCGCCCAGACGCTGGACCATGTCACCCTGATGCCGGGCGGCTGCCTGCCGCATGACCGGCGCTTCGCCATTCTGCATCGGGCGACGCAGTTCGACCCGCTGGAACCGGCTTGGAAGCCGAAGACCAACTTCCTGGTCCTGCTGCGGGATGAGAAGCTGGCGACTTTGCAGGCCGTATTCGATCCCGCCACATGCATGCTGGTCCTGAACCGCAATGGCAAGCGGGTGGCCGGCGGACGCATCGATACGGCCACGGGCCGTCTGCTGATTGATCAGTTCCTGTCCGCCTATATGAAGGATGCCGCCGTCCCCGGTCCCTATAAGATCGTGGAAAGCCCCGGCCATAACTTCACCGACATTCCGGACAAGGCCGTATCGCTGCTCAACCTCGCCTCGGTAAAGGATATCGGGCGGGTGACGCAGCGGCCCGTCGATCCCCTGCGGTTCCGTGCCAATCTGCACCTGGCGGGCCTGGAACCCTGGGCGGAAATGGCCTGGGTGGACAAGCGCATTGCCATTGGCGATACGATCCTGTCGGTCTTCAAGACTACCACCCGCTGCGCGGCGGTGGAGGTGAACCCCGCCACGGGCGAACGCGACATGGCCCTGCTGAAGGCGCTGAAAAGCGGCTTCGACCATGTGGTCTGCGGCGTCTATGCCCGTGTCGAACAGGGCGGGGAGATCAAGCCGGGTGATGCGGTACAGGTTTTGGATTAATCCACCTCTGCGCACACACACTATGGCCCTCCGCCCCATCTCATGCTAATCAGCCCGCTTCATGCCAAGGGCGGAACAGTCACGTCGATGCATTTCCTGGAATTCGAAAAGCCGATCGCGGAGCTGGAATCCAAGATCGAGGAGCTGCGCCACCTTGCCGATGGCGGTGATCTGAACATCGCCGACGAGGTGAAGAAGCTTCAGGACAAGGTGGATAAGCTGCTGCGCGCCACCTATGCCAAGCTGACCCCGGCGCAGAAGGTACAGGTGGCCCGCCACC
>JAEMSB010000706.1 GCA_016463045.1 Niveispirillum sp. | reverse complement strand
GGCTGGTACCATCCGGGCCGTTCCGGGACCCTGCGCCTGGGGCCCACGGTCCTGGGCCGCTTCGGAGAGCTGCACCCCGCCCTGCTGGAGGCGCTGGACGTGACCGGCCCCGTGGTGGCGTTCGAGCTGTTCCTGGATGCCGTGCCGGCGCCCAAGAAGAAGGCTGGCACTGCCAAGCCGCTGCTGGCCCTGTCGCCGTTCCAGCCCGTGGACCGCGACTTCGCCTTCCTGGTTGCCAACAGCACCGACAGCGACAAGCTGCTGAAGGCCGCCAAGGGGGCCGACAAGGCGCTGATCAGCGATGTCACCATCTTCGACATCTATGAAGGCAAGGGTGTGGAGCCCGGCTTCAAGTCAGTGGCCCTGTCGGTCACCTTGCAGCCGGTCGACAAGACCCTGACCGACAAGGAGATCGAGGATGTGGCCGCCAAGGTGGTGGCCGCCGTCGCCAAGGCCACGGGGGCCTCTTTGCGCGGCTGATCGCGTTCGCTTACCACCGACTTAATCGAGAAAGGGGTGCCACCCAGTGGCGCCCCTTTTTTCATGCCTATTATGCCATCGCCGCATGTCAAACGCGTCGGCTTACGCAGATGACAGCCTTACATAACGTTTACGGAAGGTAGGGTAAAAGCCACCTTTCCCCTCTGGAATTTCATGATTCCATTTCAGCCGTGAAAGGAATTTCTTAGATCACAGATGGATTCACCCTGTGGGTCTCTCCATTTCACTTGGGCATGCTCAATAAATAATCAACATAGATAAAATTCCACTCAAATACACACTGCACCTCACCTAAGTCACCACCAACAAAACACCGTCACACCTCTGTCACATCCCTTGGCAAACACAGGAAAAGTGCCACTTCCCATCTGTTCACCCCTTGGCTTGACTGTCGAAACCCCGTTACAGTGCAAGAAAACAAAATGGCGCCCCAAGCCAGTTCAGAGCGGGCAAGCCGAAGAAAGTATCGGGAGGGAACATGCGTGCGCTTAAAAATCTTCCCATCGTGTGGAAGCTGGTTCTGCCATTGCTGCTGATGGGCGTGCTGACCATCGGCACGTCGCTCTATGCCCTGTCCCAGATGGAGGCGGTGGGCGATGAATATCGCGGCATGCTGGACCGGTCGGAAAATGCCAAGGCCATCCTGAATGCGCGGGAAACCGCGACGGACCTGGGCCGCCTGGGCTACACGATGGTGGCGGAAACCGACAGCTTCATCCTGGACAGCATGCAGGACGAGATCGCCCTGAAGCGGGATGAGCTGGCGGGCCATCTGGACCGCGTGGAAAAGATCCTTCCTGAGCGTAAGGCCGATATCGACGCCATCCGCGAGGATACGCGCCGCATGCTGGAAATCGTCGAGCAGGCGCGCAAGCTGGCGATGGACGGCAAGGGTTCCCAGGCCGCGGCCATCCTGGTCGACCGATTCGATATCAAGCTGACCGACGTTCTGGACAAGCTGGAGGTGACCACGGGCGATGTGCAGGCGAAGCTGGATGGTGGCAAGCAGGCGGCACAAAGCCGGTTCGACCGCGCGCTGGCCGTCACCCTGATCGTGGGCCTGTCGGGAACGGCCATCGTGCTGGCCCTGGGTATCGCGCTGGGCATGGTCGGCATTTCCCGCCCCCTGCGCCGCATTGTGACCACCATGACCAAGCTGGCCGACGGCGACCTGTCTGTGAAGGTGTCCGGCGGCGACCGCCGGGACGAGATCGGGTCCACGGCCCGCGCCCTGGCCGTGTTCCAGAAGGGCATGCGTGAGGCGGAGCGGATGCGCGACGAACAAGCGGCCATGGAGGAACGGGTGGAGGCGGAGAAGCGCCAGGCCATGGTGCGTCTGGCCGATGATTTCGAGGGCAGCATGCAGGCGGTCGTCAGCGCCGTCGGCGGTGCCGCCGACCGCATGCGCGGCACCGCCCAGGGCCTGAACAGCGTGGCCGATGAAACCAACCGGCAGTCCGAGGCCGTGGCCAGCGCCGCCGAACAGGCAGCGGAGAATGTGAATACCGTGGCCGCCGCCGCCGAACAGTTGACGGCCTCCATCAACGAAATCTCCCGCCGCGTGGCCGAAAGCGCCACCATCGCCCATGATGCCGTGGCAGAGGCAGAGCGCTCGAAC
>JAEMSB010000705.1 GCA_016463045.1 Niveispirillum sp. | reverse complement strand
GACCTTCTTCGGCCTGTTCGACTACCTGACCTCCAACGTCGTTCTGCCTGGTGGCGGCTGCCTGATCGCGGTCCTGGTCGGGTGTAAGATCAGCCGGGCGGTCCAGGCGGGGGAGTTGGGGGAAGGGCTGGCCTTCCGGGCCTGGCGCTTCTGCATCCGCTGGCTGGCGCCCTTGGCCCTGGCGGTGATCTTCGCGGCGAAGGTGGTGGAGTAGGGGATAAGGGGGCTTCGGCCCCCTTAATTCATTTCACGATCCGCCGACACATCCTTGGCCACGCGGCGCAAGGCACCCGCGAAGTAGGTCGCCGCCGGCGTCAGATCAACGCCGGTGCGCAGGGTGATGCCCACCGGCCCCAGGGCAGTGCGCAGATTGACGGGCAGGCGGACCAGACCCGGCTGGCTCTGCACCACCTGGTAGGGCATGGCGGCGACCATGTCGGTTTCCAGCAGCAGGGTGTGGTTGGTCAGGATGGAGACCGATTCCACGGTCTTGATCGGCGGCTGCAGCCCCGCCTTGCGAAACGCGGTTTCGATCTGGCGGCGCAGGCTGGTCTGCGGTGGGGGCAGGATCCATTCCTCATCCATCAGGTCGGCAAGGGTCAATTCGCCCCGTCCGGCCAACGGATGATCCTTGCGCGCCACGATGGATACCGGCTCGTAATACAGAACCTCCTGCGACAGGCCGTCCCGCTCCCGATATTCGGGCAGACGGCCCACCACCATGTCCAAATCACCGACGCGCAGCATGGGCATCAGCTTGTCGTTGGTGCCCTCCACCACCTGGATATTGATATTGGGCCGTTCCTTCTTCAGCAGGACGATGGCGCGCGGCAGCAGGGTGGGCGCGGCGGCCAGCAGCGTGCCCACCGCGATCTTACCGGTGGTGCCGGTATTCAAGGACACCAGCTCTTCTGATGCGTGACGTAGCTGCGACAGGATCAGCTTGGCATGGCGCACCACCACTTCGCCGAACAGGGTGGGCGTCACCCCGCGCGAGGTGCGGTCGAACAGATCCATGCCCAGTGTCTGTTCCAGCTCCCGGATGGTCTTGGTGGCCGCCGGCTGCGCCATGTTCAGAACCTGGGCCGCGCGCAGGATATTGTTATGTTCGGCCACCATCACCAGCAGCTGCAATTGCTTGAATTTCAGCCGCGCCCGCAGGCGGTTTTCCAGCACCAGCGGCGTCAGGTTCAGGCTCATGTTTTCCTCCTTAGCTTCCCAGCCAGCTGACTGGCTGAGAAGCTATGCATTCGTGTTCCTCAATCGCCGGCGCCCACATCCGTGGGCTTGGCTTCACGCCGCATGTGCGGCGCGGCGGCAGTCGCCGCCGAAACGGTCGCGGCATAGCCGCAACCATTCTTTGCCTCTTCACCGGCACCGTCCCTGATATAGCTATTCCCATATATCGGATCACTGAAATGGTATTTTTCTATTATACAAGCCCCCGATAGCGTGGAACCCATCAGGCCGCACGGGCAGTCACTGCCCCGGCAGCAGAGAACGGGTTTCGTTCCATGGTCCACCACGCCTATCCCTTTCAGGGCCGCACCATCCCCGCTTATATCGGCGGGCAGTTCGTGACGGCGGGGGACAGTTTCCCCAACATCTCCCCCATCGATGGCGCGACCCTGGCCCCCGTGCATCTGTCGGGCAAGGCGGAGGTGGACAGCGCGGTGAATGCGGCACGGGCCGCCCTGCACGGTCCCTGGGCCCGCATGCCGGTGCGTGACCGCGTGGCCCTGCTGCGCGCTGTGGCCAACGGCATCCGCGCCCGGTTCGATGATTTCGTGGCTGCCGAGGTGGCGGACACCGGCAAGGCGCTGCATCAGGCGCGCAGCATCGATGTGCCGCGCGGGGCCGCCAATTTCGACCTGTTTGCCGATCTGGCCCTGACACGCGGGACGGAATGTTTTCAGACCGATACCGCCGATGGGCGCGGCGCCGTGAATTATACGATTGCCAAGCCGCTGGGCGTGGTGGCGGTGGTGTCGCCCTGGAACCTGCCGCTGCTGCTGCTGTCCTGGAAACTGGCGCCGGCGCTGGCCTGCGGTAACACCGTCGTTGCCAAGCCGTCGGAGGATACGCCATCGACGGCGGCCTTGCTGGCTGAGGTCATGCA
>JAEMSB010000704.1 GCA_016463045.1 Niveispirillum sp. | reverse complement strand
ATCCACGCTTGCCCGGCACGGCACAAAGCGCAGCTGCAACCCGTGCCGCTGCGCCACCACGGCCAGCTCATCCGTCAGCGGGTGCAGCACATCATCGATGGCCACCGCCGTCCGGTTGGGCTTCACGACACCCGTATCCAGCTTGGTGATGTCCAGCAGATCGCCCAGCAGCTGTTCCACCGACCGCAGCGCCGCGTCGGCCTGCGTCACCAGCGCGTCCGGCCCCCGGTCCAGCGCGGCGGAAATGAACAGCCGGGCCGCATGCAGCGGCTGCAAAAGGTCGTGGCTGACAGCGGCCAGCAGCCGCGTCTTGGCCTGATTGGCGCGGTCGGCCTCCGACTTGGCGATGGCCAGATCGATGGTGCGCTCGGCAATCCCCCGTTCCAACCCCTCATTGGCGGCGCGCAGCGCCTCTGCCGCCCGGTGCCGGTCGGTGACATCGGTATAGACGGCCACAAACCCGCCATCAGGCAGCGGGTTGGACAGGATCTCCAGCACCACGCCATCGGGCCGCGTGCGGTGGAAACTGTCGGGCTGGTCGCGGCGCTTGGGGTCCAGACGGCGGGCGAACAGGGTCTCCATTTCGCCCTCTTCCCCGAACTCCCCCTGGCTTTGCAGATAGGCGACCAGTTCGCCCATGGGCGTTCCGACCTTGATCAACCCTTCGGGCACCTCCAGCATCTCTAGGAACCGGCGGTTCCACAGGCGCAGGCGGAAATCCTTGTCGACGGCGCAGATGCCCTTGCCAACATTTTCCAGCGTGGATCGCATCAGCACATGGCTGTCCAGGATGGCACGCGACGCCTCATCGATGATCGACCGCGCGTCCGACCGCGACAAACGCCGGTCGGACAGCAGGCTGGCCACCACCACGCGCGCCGACGCCGACCCGATGGCTCCGGCCAGCAGCCATTCGGTGGCCTGCACAGCCTCCTCATCGATACGCCGCTTCAACCCCTCCTCGAACAGGTCCTTGCCCTCGTCGGCACCCAGGCCCGCCAGTTCCCGGAATACCGGTTCGGCGCGGCTGCGCCCGACATAGCGCAGCGCCAGCTCGTACAGGTCGCCCAGCGTCACCCCGCGCACCGGCGCCACCCCGTCCTGCGCATCATGGCGCATGGAGACGAAGCGACGAGCCTGCTGCTTTTCCAGGTCGGACTGGCCCGTGATGCCGGACACCAGCACCATCATGAACAGGTTCAGCGCCAGGCTGGTCAGGGCGCCATGGGCCAGCGTGTCCAGATCATGGATACCGCCCAGACCCGTGGGCGTCAGCCAGCCCAACCCGAACAGCCCCTGATCCATCAGATGCCCCGGCACCAGGCCCGCCACCGCAAAGGACGGGATCAGCACGGTATAGACCCAGGCGACAAACCCGGCCACCAGCCCCGTAATGGCCCCCGCCTTGGTCACCCGCCGGAAGAACAGACCCATCAGCAGGGCCGGGGCGAACTGCGCCACGCCCGCGAAACTGACCGTCCCGATGGTGGCCAGCGGGAAGGTGGTGCCAATCATCAGATAATAGAGATAGGCCATACCCAGCAGCGCCACCACGGCCACCCGCCGCACCGTCAGCAGCATGGGCTTGGGATCGTGCTGCCACCGCCGCATGGCCGACGGGATCGCCATCAGGATGGGCACGATCAGATCGTTGCAGACCATGGTGGACAGGGCGACCGCCCCCACAATGATCATGCTGGTCGCCGCCGACAGCCCGCCCAGAAAGGCCAGCACCGCCATCCAGTCATGGCCCAAGCGCTGCGGAATGGTCACCAGGAAGGTGTCGGCATTCACGCTGCCATCCGGGAACATCATCAGGCCGGCCAGCGCGACCGGCAGCACGAAGATGTTAATAGCCACCAGATACAGCGGGAACAGCCAGCTTGCGGTGCGGATATCCCCGACATGGGTGTTTTCCACCACCGTCACATGGAACTGCCGCGGTAGGCACAGGATGGCAAGGGCGGCCAGCAATGTGATGGACCACCACCCGGCCCCGAAATGCGGGGTCAGCAGATGGGCCAGACGCGGATCGCCCGCCGCTCGCTCGAATATCCCCGACGGTCCACCGGCCACCGCAAAGACGATGCCCCCGCCCACCAGGATGGCTGCCCCCAGCT
>JAEMSB010000703.1 GCA_016463045.1 Niveispirillum sp. | reverse complement strand
ATATCGGGGGGGGGGGCAACATGCGCTCCAGGATTATGAGTTCTTTGGTTGCGACCTTCTTGCTTCTGCTTGGGTCTGCCCACGCTGCCGATCGGGTGGTGCGGGTGGATACAGGTGCCCTTGAGGGGGCGGAGCAGAACGGGGTCCGCTCCTTCAAGGGTATCCCCTTTGCGGCACCGCCGGTGGGGAACTTGCGCTGGCGTGCGCCGGTCCCTCACGCCTCCTGGACGGGCGTGCGGCAGGCAAAATCCTTTGGCAATGATTGTCAGCAATTGCCGTTTGCGGGGGATGCAGCACCCTTGGGTGGACCCTTGGGAGAGGATTGCCTCTACCTGAATATCTGGGCACCGGCGGACGCGACGCCGGGTATCCAATATCCGGTGATGTTCTGGATTTATGGCGGTGGCTTCGTCAATGGCGGTACGTCGCCGGGTGTCTATGACGGCAGTGCCTTTGCCCGCAGCGGGGTGATCCTGGTCAGCGCCAACTACCGCATCGGCCGTCTGGGCTTCTTCGCCCACCCGGCCCTCACGGCGGAGGCGGGTGATGGCCCGACCGGCAATTTCGGTTTCATGGATCAGGTGGCTGCCCTGAAATGGGTTCAGCGCAACATCGCTGCCTTTGGCGGCGACCCGGCGAATGTCACGATCTTCGGTGAATCCGCCGGTGGCCGGTCGGTACATATGTTGCAGTCGCTGGATGCTGCGAAAGGGCTTTTCAGTCGGGCCATCATGATGTCGGGCGCCGGGCGCCCCGGCAGTGTGATGAGCATGACGGATCGTAAGGCGGCGGAAGAAAAGGGTGTGGCTTACGCCCGGTCCGTTGGTGTCACCGATACCGGACCCGCCGGTCTTGCGGCCTTGCGGGCGCTGCCGGCATCCACGCTGGGTGATGCAAGCATGGCGAGCCTGCTGAAAACCGGCGATCAGTTGATGATCAACCCGCATATTGACGGCCGGTTCGTGACGGATGAGCCGGAGCGGCTGTTGGCGGCGGGTCATGGCTCGCCCCACATTCCCGTTATGGTCGGTGCCACCGGCATGGACGGGTTTCCCCTGGACCGCGACCCGGCGCGTGCGCTGGCCAGCTTCGGCGCCAGGGCGGATGAAGCCAGCCGCCTTTATGCCAGCCCGAATGATCTGATCATGGTCTGGAAGATTGCCGGCGACCGGGGGTTCATCGAACCGGCGCGTTACGTTGTCCGCGCGGCAGCGGCGCGGAACGCCACCAGTTACGGGTATCGCTTCTCCTATATCGCGCAATCGCAGCAGGCAACCGCAATGGGCGCCATGCATGCCAGCGAAATTCCGTTTGTCTTCCGCACCATCAATGTCCGGTTTCCGGGGCAGGTGACGCCGGCGGACGAGGCAACGTCAAAGGCCTTCCACGATTACGTCGTGTCCTTTGCCCGCGACGGTGTGCCCAGCGCAACGGGGGGGCCAGATTGGCGCCCCTATGACCCTGCGGCGGACAAGATACTGGATTTCACCCTGCAAGGTCCGCGGATTATCGATGACCCCTACCGTGCCCGCCTGGATCTCGTGGAACTCACGGCACCGTGACGGGTCACGCGAAACCGTAAAACGAAACATAACGAACTAGGGAGTTGGAAACATGCTCACGAGGCGGCAAATCGGTTTGGGTCTGGCTGGACTTGGCGTTGCGGCGGCGGCCCGCCCCTTACCCGGTCTGGCGTCAACCGGCCAGCGTCAGTTTCCCCACGGTTTCCTGTGGGGTGCCTCCACTTCTGCCTATCAGGTGGAAGGCAATAATATCAATTCCGACGTCTGGACGGCGGAACGCGCCCCCGGATCGCCCTATGCCGATGTGGCCGGCGATGCCGCCAACAGTTTCATGCTGTGGCCGGTCGATCTTGATCTGGTCAAGAATATGGGCCTGACATCCTATCGGTTCAGCCTGGAATGGGCGCGGATCGAACCACGGCAGGGTGAGTTCTCTATCGCCATGCTGGACCATTACAAGCGCATCATTGAGGGCTGTCACGCGCGTGGTCTGACGCCAGCCGTGACCTTCAACCATTTCAGCAATCCGCTCTGGTTTGCGTTGGCGGGCGGTTGGCACAATCCCGAAGCACCGGATCTGTTCGCGCGTTTCTGTGC
>JAEMSB010000205.1 GCA_016463045.1 Niveispirillum sp. | reverse complement strand
CTATCAGGCGCTGCTGACCCTGGAGGCGCACAGCGATACGGCCTTGATCCAGCTGCTGTCCCAACGCCGGTCCGCCATGCCCAAACAGGGGTGATTAAAAAGCTTGCGGGATCGGATCGACCTCATTATGTTCCGCGCCCATCCAGTGCGGAGGGGTGGCCGAGTGGTTGAAGGCGCTCGCCTGGAAAGCGGGTATACGTCAAAAGCGTATCGTGAGTTCGAATCTCATCCCCTCCGCCAGCCTCTTTCGTGATCTCACGAGAGGCGCAGGAATGCTGAAATCCTGAGAATATTGACTGCCGAAAGACGCCCTCTGTATCAAAGGGGTGTATCAATTGGCTGGTCGAAAATTGCAGCACACCATTCAGCGTGATTCGGTTTTTTACTACCGTCGGGGTATCCCGGCAGCTATTCAGCACATCATCGGCAAAGGCACTCATTGGACCCAATCCCTTCGGACTTCCGATAGGGACATTGCCGAAATCCGCGTGCGACAGATCAATGATCGGGTGCAGGCGGCATTTCTGGCCGCCAAGAGGCAAGTCGCACCGCCAAGGCAGCAGAGCGAGGTGGTTCTGCCCGGTACCCTGCTGACGCCCGCCGCAGCCATTGAACTTGTCGATGAGGCCATGAAGCATAGGGAGCGGCTGGCATTCGCGACGGCGCTGGACACCCAGCACCAGGACGCTGCCCTCAAGATGGCAATCCTACGTCTCAAGCTGGTCACAGAAGCAGGAGACCCGGTTGACGGCCCCGACGTAATCGAACGGGGCTGGGCCACTCTCCTTGAAGCCCGAGGGTACATGGCGGCCCCATCCTCCCCGGCATACAAGTTCGGTCATGCCCGATATCGTGAATCCCTGAAGCTGGCGGCAACTCGTGGATTGTCGTGGGCCGCTGGAGACTACCAAGACCTGCCCGCGCATGTCCTGGCGGAACCGGAGCCGGTAGGGCCGACGATCACCCAGGCCATGGAAAGCTATCTTGGCGATGTGGAAATGCGCGGGCGGCAGATCGATGAGGTGAGGTCGATTGTTCGTCAGTTCGTCGAGGTCGTCGGCTCGGACCTTCCGGTGACCAAGATCACGTCCGCACACTGCCGTAGCTTCAAGGACGCGATGAAACAGAAGCCCGCACGGCCTGCCCGGCGGGGGGATCGGGCGTTGACACTGCCCGCACTCATCGCGCTCTACGAGGGCAAAGCCGTCGAACGCCTAGCCGCCAAGACCATTCGGAAGAACCTATCGATCATCCAGACGGTCCTGGCCTGGGCCAAGCGTAGTCGGTTGATTGGCGACAACCCGATGGAAGGTCTGATCCCGCCGAAGCCGAAGCGGGCCGCATTGATCCCAAACCGTCTGCCGTTTTCCGATTCTGACATCAAACGCATCTTCTCTGCACCGCTGTTCACCGGCGCCAAATCCGACGCGCGACTGAATGATTCCGGCGAGCATCTTGTTTCTGATCATCGGTTCTGGCTGCCTGTCCTGGCACTTTACACCGGCGCGCGGCTTGAGGAGTTGGCACAGGCCGATGCTGCCGACGTGCGGCAGGTAGATGGCATCTGGGTCATCGATCTGACGAACCTGGATGAGACCGGTAAAGTGGCAGCGGACAAGGATTTGAAGAACCTGAGTTCCCGCCGGAAGGTGCCGGTCCATGAGGCGCTGCGTAACCTCGGGTTCATCGACTACGCTGTGCGGGCGAAGACGGTCGGCGGAAAGCTTTTCCCCGATTTGTCGCCGAACCGTCATGGGGAATATGGCGCCGCATTCTCGAAGTTTTTCAGCAGGTTCCTGAAGGATTGCGGGTTTGTGGATGCGGATGAACGGAAGGACCGCCTCCTGACATTCCATTCCTTCCGTCACAAGTTCACAGACATGGCGCGCGCCGCCGGGGTGGGTGTGGAAGTGCATGACGCCCTGACCGGCCATACGCGGCCCGGTGTAGGCGCGCAGTACGGCAGTGGGGTGCCGCTGAAGATGCTGGCGAGCGCTGTGGAATGCATTGCATGTGACGGGTTTCCCAAGGTTCCGCGACGGGAGTGACCAGCCGATCAGTTCGAGAGGGGGACTGTACTGCCAAAGTATGCATCCCCTCGAACGGATCATGCCTGCCGGTGCGCGGCCTACGGCTGTTTCTCTGTTGATGGGGCATAATCTATGATGCGTGTTTCGCCCAATGACCGTGATGTCTTCGAGATACAGGATGCTTCCGGTGCCGTTCATCGGGTTCGTTGGAACCCGGCTTCAGTCACATTTCCAGAGCTGGGCTTGCTGGATGGGGCGGACAGCATTTTCGTTTGGCGTTCCGGTCTCAACCACCGTGAGTTCATAGCGGCAGCAGGGGTGGATGGCATGCGGTTGTGGCTGCATTCGGGCTGCGTGCATATTTCGCTCGATGCGTTCCTCTTCGTCGAGACTGAGGACGAAGCCGAGGAGAAGCTACGGGCCAGCAAAGTTCTGGCCGCCATCTATCCCACCGGGTTCCGCGTTGAGTGGTACATTTGATGTAGGCGCACGAGCTGCGGAGTTGATGAATAAAAGAACATTCATGTCCCCTAGCGACATGTCGGTTCGAGGTGACGCCCTTATCGGCGGGGGATGGTTGGTGTGCGGACCTCATGGGATGACTGGATTTGTATGAGGAGAAGTGGATATCTCACTTCGGATCAAAAAGTTGATGGCTAGTGATCCCGTTTTCCTCACGCCACCACCCAATCATTCTTTAAGATGAAACGTGAGAAAAATGCCAATGGCCGAGCATATTGGTCGGGTCATTAGTGGACGACGTTTAAATATCGACTTCGTCAGCGTCGTGGTAATACCCTGGGATACATAAGAGCAAACCCGCACTTATACGCCGGATATTTTCACGGAATAGATTTTTATGAGCAATTCTCGCCCGCTCCATGTGAGCAGTCTCAAGCGCATCTACCAAAATCCCAAAACAAATCTCCCCCAATTGTCGATGGCGGAGATCACTGACTTCAACGAGTTGTCGGACTTCCAAGCCCTTCGGGATCACGTGCTGGAGGTGCTGCGCTACCCCCGACCACAGGAAGACAAGTTGGAATCCTATGGTTGGGTCCCAGCCATGTATGATTTCACCGCCAGGACCTTCAAGAACCGTGAGACCGGCCTTCCTTTCACGCGGGAAGGTTCCTGGCGAGTGGGACGGGCTGAATTCGACGCGCTGTCCGTCTTTTACACGGATGTCGATAACAACGATCCCACCAAACCCTTGGTTAGCATGGCGGAGGTTGCGGCGAATCTCACCGAGCATGGCCTTGCTCCGAACCATTTTCTCTACACCAGTTACAGCCATACCCCGGAGAAGCCCAAGTTCCGGGTCGTGATGGAAATCGACCGCGACATCACCCGTGCTGAAATGCTGCGGATGTTTATCTGGATGAACTGGGCGATCCTGGGCGGCCAAGGCGATCCCAGCATTTACGACGCGGGTGATTTCATCTTCGCGCCGCCACACCACACAGAGACTCGCGAGTTCATGTCCGGTGCCCCTCTGGCAGTCGATGACATCCTGGTCAGGGAGGGAGTTCTGCGGCAAACGGAACCTACTTGCTGGACTGGTTATCTCACCCAACAGGAACCGCGCGAGAGACCCCAGCAGCGCACGCTGTCTGCCGAGGAACAGCAACAACTCGCCGCCCGCATCGCCGACATGTCGGTGCGGCCCGAGGTTACTATTCAGAACTCTGTGATCTTCAACCCGGCCTGGGACGGCCTGTATGCCGCTAAGGTTGAGGGAGGTTCCCATTGGCAAACCATGCGTTCGCTCATGTGCATGGTCTGGGCAAAATCCGGCGGCAGCCTGACATGGGGCGAGATGGAACGTTTGTTCCACGAGGTTGATGCGACGGCCGCCAACTACTTCTTGGCAACCCATGGTGCAGACAAGATGACGGCACTCCTTACCTGGGTGATGAGCCTCCCGGTAGAGGCCAAGGAGCCGGATTTGACATTGATCCTCGACCGTGAGGAAAGCGGACTTGTGATCGATTCAGTTGAGGCTGAATGCGGAGAGGGCAAGACCCATTTCATCCTGCAACACATGGCGCACGAACGTAGGCGCTACGTCTACATCGTTGATAAAATTGAGAATATAGAGAAAAGGCGTCAAGAGTTCTTTGCGTTGGCAGGCCGGAACATCGCTACCCGGTTCCTCATTCGCGAAGCACACAGCAGGAGCGACGAAAGCCTGCGCGTCCCGCATCAACTCCAGAAAATCCGGGAGGAAGTGAACCGGTTGAGCCCAAAGTCGGCAGTCATTGTCTTCGTGACACAGCAAGGCGCTGTCCAGATGGATTGGAGTCGGTGGACTGATTTCGAGGCAATCATCGATGAGGTTCCCGAGGTCTTTGCGACCTTCAAGCTGAAGGCCCGTGAACATGCGGGCGTCTTGCGCCAGTACATTCAGGCAGCGGGGCAGGACGGGAACTGCTACGGACTCGAACTGACCGAGCGAGGGTGGGACGCCGCTCGCACCACTGATGTGGATGACTACAACGCGGTCCACCATGGGCTGCTGGTGATGTTGGCGAAGCCAAACACCGGTGTTTGGGTAAAGGCGAGTGGATGGGACAATCCGGCGGACGGCATACTTGAATTCTTTGCCGTCACGTCGCCCCTCAATTTCCGCCCCTTCCGTCGGGTCTGGATGCTGGGGGACGAACTGACAAAATCCAGCACGGCGCAAATCTGGCAGAGCAAGTGGAACGTGACCTTCCGGCCTGTTGAGTTTGACCGTCGGAAGCGGGCTGTCTCGACTGCCTCCCGCACCTCCATCCGGTATTTCTCGGATCACCGGGACAGTTCACTGACTCGGTTCGGGGAGGGCGACATGCCGTTGACTGCCATTACTGACTTCATCGCGGGGGACGCGACGGGTAAGCCGGTTCTTTGGACAGCGAATGAACGGCACAAAGACAAGGTGGCGCTGAGTTCTGACGACCACATCAGCCCGAAATCCCATGGGCGAAACGATCTGACACGGTTCACTCACGTCGCATGGCTGGCTGCCATGAAGCCCAGCAAGTTTGAGATCGGTAGTCTTAAACAGGTCTGCGGTATGACCGCCCAGGAACTGATTGACTGGCGGGAGTTCAACACTCTGTATCAGTTCGTGATGCGCGGCACCCTGCGGGATTTCGACAGTGTGACCCCGGCGGTCATTTACGTCTTTTCCAGGCAGCAGGCCGAATATCTTCACCGCCGTCTTGGCGGGACCATCGAAAAGATCGATGGGATCATCGTCGATCAACCGGCGCGTTGCCTCCATCCGGATGGCGCTATGACTGCCGCTGAACGGCAGAAAGCCCGTTTCTGGCGGGATAAGATGCGAACCGCTGGAGTGAAGGATGTTCAGCTTTTGCCGAAGGCGAGCAAGCTCACCGAACGGGAGGTGATCCTTATCAACCGTACTTTCGCTGCCAGTGGAGCAACGAATGACAACAGCGGGGCGCAGGCTGCTTGAGTATCGCGCAAGGGAGGTGAATACCGCCACCTTCCTTGCGCTATCCATCAGCTTTGTTGTTTTTTCAAAGCGCGTTAATTTTCTATTTCTTGACTGTTGGCGGCTTCAATATTTCGAAGTCCTTTTCCAGCTTTGCGAATTCCTCCGGCGTTGAACACAGTTTTGTGGTTGGGAGCTGAATGTATTCGGCAGCGTCCTTTGCCCATGATTTCAGGACAATCATGCTGGGCACCCGCTCCTGCAATATTTTGGCATTATAGAAATGCAACTGAGTGTCATCCTTTTCGGTCATATTAACCGTTGAATAGAATGACATTTTTGCAAATACTGCCCCTGGGCATCCAAACAACTTCACGATAGCTTGATGATGAGCCAGGATCAAGCTCCTTCTATCATTAGTCCAGTACAAGTAGTTATTCAGTATGTAATAGTTATTTCTGTACCGAGCCCTTAGAAATTCAACATTTGTGTCTTCGCTGATTTGTTCTGGGGGATCGGTATTGTCAATTGTGGTCCAAATGAGAGTGCCTTCATACTCCCCCCTAAAATCCCAGGTTACTCCACGCAAAATCTTGCCGGACGGGCTATTAAAGCTTGCTTTTACGATGTCGATTCCGACCTGCACCGCTTCAGACATTCCCAAAGCACCTTTCTACATGAGTCTTGATGGATCATGGGCGCACGCCGCTCCATGACGTTAGCGCGCCGCATCGACGGTCAGGCCTGAACACAGGCTACCGAGGAGGATTTGTGATTGGCAAGTAAAAAATTGGAATCCAAAAATAAATTCTGCCACTTTAAGAAATAATTTTTTCGTTCTCGGGAATTAAATCGGTGAACAAAAAAAATACGCCCCGAATTTATTCGGGAACAATTTGAGTCTCTCGACAAAATTGGCATTTTTTAGTGCGTATAAAATCTATTCACGAACTCGTCCATCTGATTATCTGTGAACGTCCGCACCTGCATACGCAAAACATGGCGAATTTTGATCAGACTGGAATAGGCTTTCTGTTGAAGAATATTGTGAAACGATATCCAAACTTCATCATAATTTTGGGCATTGACCTCCTTCTCGACAAAATATTCAGAGCCACTAAGATCGCCATATGAACATGACATCAAAAATAGAATCTGATCTTCGATGTTATCGAATACCACCTGGATGAATTGTGGACACATCGAATTAATGTCGATTGGCGTCACACCGCACTCATCAATTAGGAAACGACAGGCTCGGGCATGGTCCGATTTTCGGATAACCACTTCCTTGGAAACTCCTGTCCTCGACGTTTCGCCGAGATCAGCCACCTTCCTTGCGGGCATGGAAAAGGTGACAGCATCAATAACTTCGCGGTAGTGCATAATCGTTTACCATTTTGGACCGTCCCCTATTTATCGTCGGTTTTTTGGTGAACTTTTTGTTCGAGAGCCCTGGCATGAAGATCGACTACTGCTCTGACCTCCATCTCGATAACGCCCTCTCAGGCGGCCCGCATGGCTGGCTGGGCGGGATCGACATTTCTGGCTGGAAAGCTGGCGGAGAGATATTGGTCGTGACCGGTGATACTGCCGAGCACGTCGAGGATATGGTCGATTTTCTGAATGAAACCGCCAAACAGTACCATCACGTGGTCGCCGTCCTGGGTAACCATGAGAATGGGAGCACCAAAAAATCCATCCGTGAGAACGTTCACGTTCTCGACTGGTGCCCCAACTTGGTCACCGACATTGAGGGAGTGAGATTTATCGGGGCTTGCCTCTCGCCGGACGACGCGGTTCAGGCAGCGGCAATTGCATCAGCTTTCAGCGACGAAGCCGACGCTGTTGTAGGGCTCAGCCATTACCCGCCGACCCGTCAGATCGCAGCAGTTCTGGGGCGGGACGTGAGTGGCGCCTGCGCATCGCTACTGGACGACTATGAGATCAGGATCGGCAAACCCACCACATGGATTTGCGGCCACCTGCACCTTGAATTCGATACGGTTATCCACGGCGTCAGGATCGCATCGAATCCACGGGGCTATCGGGCGAGGCGCCGGGATGGGTCAAGCTGGTCAGGATTCCGGTGCATTGAGGTCGGCCGATAGACCGCCTTCCGACACCCCCGGCGACATCGTGAGATGAGCCTTTTCCCGGATGAACGCATTCATCCGCTCGGCCAATGTCTCACGGCGCAGGCGTAGGAAATCTCGATAGTTTTCAGTCTTCCAGAACTCGGGAGCGGTCGGGACACATTGACTATGCAGGGCCTGCTC
>JAEMSB010000702.1 GCA_016463045.1 Niveispirillum sp. | reverse complement strand
GCGGCATGGTGACCAAGATCGTGGCCGGGCGCATTGCGCTTTCCGCTGGTTGCCGCATGGCCATCGCCATGGGCAAGCGCCCCAACCCGTTGTCCGCCCTGCTGACGCCGGTCGATCAGGGCGGGGCGCTGGCCACCTGGTTCGTGCCGGGGTCCGAACCGCGTACGGCCCGCAAGCGCTGGATCGCAGGCAGCCTGAAGCCGCTGGGCACGCTCATGCTGGATGCCGGTGCCGTCGCCGCCCTGCTGAAGGGCGGGTCGCTGCTGCCCGCCGGGGTGCGCGGGGTGGACGGCGAGTTTGAACGCGGCGATCTGGTCCTGATCCAGGGGCCGGACGGGCGCACCGTCGGGCGCGGCCTGTCGGCCTATGGCGCTGCTGACGCCCGCGCCATCGCCGGACGGCGCAGTGCGGAGATCGAGGCCGTCCTGGGCTATCGCGGTCGGGACGAGATGGTGCATCGCGACGATCTGGTGCTGGGGTAAGGATGAGGGCGCGACCGCGCCTCCGCCTCCGCCTCCCCCTCGCCAACCAGGACCCCCGGCGTTATGATCCCCGCGCCTTGAATTCGGAGCCCTGAATGACCGACACCGCCCCCACGGCAGCCCTGCTGATCATCGGTAACGAGATTCTGTCCGGCCGGACCCAGGATGCCAATATGGCCTTCATTGCCAAGCATCTGGGGGCGCTGGGCATCCGGTTCCGGGAGGCGCGGGTTGTGCCGGATGAGGAGGCGGAGATCGTGGCAGCGGTCAATGCGCTGCGCGCCCGTTACACCTATGTCTTCACGACGGGCGGTATCGGCCCCACCCATGATGACATCACGGCGGAATGCATCGCCAAGGCCTTTGGTCTGCCCCTGATCCGCAATCCGGAGGCTGTGCGCCGGCTGGAGCTTCATTATGCGGGCACCGGCATGTTGAACGAGGCGCGGCTGCGCATGGCCAATACACCGGAAGGGGCCATCCTGATCGATAACCCCGTCTCCACCGCGCCTGGCTTTCAGATCGGTAATGTCTTCGTCATGGCGGGTGTGCCGATGATCATGCAGGCCATGCTGACCGGCATCGGTGACCGACTGGTGGGCGGGCCGGTGGTGAAGACCAAGTCGGTGGCCTCTGCGATTCCCGAAGGCAGCTTTGCCGACACCCTGCGCACCATCGCCGCCGATTACCCCGGCGTCGATATCGGCTCCTACCCCGCCTTCCGGCAGGGCAAGGTCTCCACCGCCCTGGTCCTGCGCTGCACCGACCCGGCGTTGCTGGAAACGGTGACGGCGCTGGTGGCCGACATGCTGCGCGGTCTGGGCGGCGATCCAATCATTATGGATGGGTACGGGGATCAATAAGCCGGTATAGTCGTCTTGGGTGAGGGTGGCCTATGATCAGGGTTCCGCGCCGTACGATGCTTGGAACGATGTTGGCCGCCGCCGCAACGGGGCTGCCGGCGCAAGCCCTGGCAAGAACCTTGACCTGTGGAGTTATGGAGGCACCGCCCTGGCATTTGCCGGAGGACCCTCAACAGGGAATTGCCAACGAGGTGATCGCGGACCTGTCCCGGCATAGCGGCTTTGACATTCAAAGTCGGCCCGGCCCGCCGATCCGCCTGATCATGGGCATCAAGTCCGGTCAACTTGACCTGATCATCTTCTTCGAACTGCCGGAATTGCGGGGCGCTGCGGTACCCGTTGGTACCTTCGGCTATGCCGACATGGGGTTAGTCACAAGACCGGGCCTACGTCCGCAATCTGCTGATGACTTGGCGGAATGCCGTATTGGCGTGCTGCGCGGGAATAATCGGAAGGATGTTACGGACAAGCTGCCACCCTCGGTTACGCTGGTGGAGCTTCGGGATCTTTCCCTGGGGCTATCCATGATCATGGGCGGACGGCTGGACGCGCTGATCGGCACCCGCTTGGCCCTGGGCTGGCATCTGAAGCAGGGGGGATTCAGACCGGAAGCCGTAGGGCCCTTTTTCTCGCTGCTGCGGGAACCGATCTATCTCTATCTCAGCACGGTCCGCCAGTATGAGGATGGCACGCTGGCACAGCTAAAGGCCGGTATGCGTGGGATGGACCGTAGCCTGTCACGGGTCACCGACTATTACTGGAAGGGGGCGGGCTATGTG
>JAEMSB010000701.1:532-2125 GCA_016463045.1 Niveispirillum sp. | reverse complement strand
CTGCTATACTCCCTCCATCAACACCACCCCTGTATCCAAACCCATTCAGAGCGGCCAAACCGCCCGCTCTGAAACACCCTCAATTTTGTGTCGCATATGTTGCACAGGGCGTGCGGAGCGTGGCTGGCGGCGGGGTTCAGGGCAACGCCCCCTGCAACGCACCTGCATTTTATGTTTCACTTGGTTGCACGGGCGCCATTGTGCCGGCTCAGGCGTCCAGCAGTTTCCAGACGCCGTCCACCCCGGCCACGGGTTTGCCGGCGACGGACAGCAGGCCGCGGGCATAGATGATGCTGCGGCCGGAGCGCAGGATTTCGCCGCTGGCTTCGATGAAGTCGCCGGTCTGGCAGGCGCCGATGAAGTGCAGGTTCATCTGGATGGTGGCGCAGGGGCGGCGGTTGACGCTGTCCCAGACGATCAGGCCGATGGCGTGGTCGGCCAGCGTGGCGATCAGGCCGCCATGGATGGTGCCGCGTTCATTGCGGTGCTTGCCCTCGCATAACAGGCCATAGGTGCGGGCCGTGCCCTCGCCCCGCCACCAGAAGGGGCCGACCAGACCGGCATAGTCGGCCCATTCCTCCATCGTCCAGCCATCGGCCAGCAGGTCCGCCCGCGTCACCATTCCCGCTCCCTCCGGGCACGCCGGTGCCCGTCTCATGTTTTCTGATCCGGTTTTAAGTATACAGAAATATCACTATGCGTATAATAAATCCGCGACAGACTGCAATGGGAAATGGGGAGGGTGCGATGGCCGGGTTGGTTGGGGTGGAGCGGGAAGGGGCGGTTGCCATTCTGCGGATGATGCTGCCGGCCAAGCGCAATGCCCTGGTGCCGGAACTGGTGGCCGATCTGACGGCGGCGCTGGACGGGCTGGCCGCCGACCGGTCGGTGCGGGCCCTGGTGCTGACCGGGGATGGCGGGGCCTTTTGTGCCGGCGGCGACCTGGGCGCCATGGACGGGGCCGATCCGCTTGGCGTCACCGCCATGATGCGGGCCTGTCAGGGGATCGTGCAGCGGCTGGTGTCCCTGCCCCTACCGGTGGTTGCGGCGGTGGAGGGGGCGGCGTTCGGCGCCGGCTTTTCCATCGCGCTGGCCTGCGATCTGGTGGTGGTAGGGCCGGGCAGCCGCTTCTGCGCCGCCTTCGGCAAGGTCGGGCTGATGCCCGATCTGGGCCTGCTCTGGTCCCTGCCGCAGCGGGTACCCATGGGACGGGTGCGGGAAATCCTGATGCTCTGCCCCACGATCAGCGGGGCCGACGCCGTGGCCGAACGGATGGCCGATATCCTGGCCCCGGAAGGGGAGGTGCTGTCCACCGCCCTTGCCCGCGCCGCCCTTCTGGCCGAGGCCGCACCCGGCGCCGTCACCGCCGTCAAATCAGCGCTCGCCGCCTGGCCGCAGGGGCTGGACGATGTCTTGCGGGCGGAGGAGGCGGGCCAGGCCATGCTGATGGCCACCAAGGACCACAGCACCGCCCGCGCCGCCTTCTTCGCGCGCCAGCCGGTGCGGTTCGACGGACGTTAGGGGGTGCCAAACAACTGCCGCCGGATGGCGTCCGCCGTCGAAACGGCGCAGACAAAATGCAAACGCAAGCGA
>JAEMSB010000701.1:0-522 GCA_016463045.1 Niveispirillum sp. | reverse complement strand
CTGGCCGACAGGGCGGCGATGACCGTTCCCGCCCCATCGCGCACCGGCACGGCGGCACAGCGCAGGCCCGTCAAAATCTCCTCATCATCCAACGCCCAGCCCTGGGCCTGGACCCGGTCCAGCTCGGCACCCAACCGGGCCGGGTCGGTGATGGTGCGCGGGGTCAGGGCCACGAAGGGGCCGCCCGCCAGATAGCGCGCCCGGTCGGTCGCCGGCAGATGCGCCAGCAGCACCTTGCCAATGCCGGAGCAATAGGCCTCCAGCTGCATGCCCTCCGCCGAGAATATCTTCTCCCGCCCGAAGCCACGCTTCAGCAGGTAGGTCACCATCTCCCCGTCAAAGCTGCCCAGATGCACACAGGCCCGGCAGTCGCGGGCCAGGTCCTGGACCAGCGGTCGGGCGACATCGACCAGCATATCCTCCAGCCGCAGCCCCGCCGACAGCGACAGCAGGGCCGGGCCCAGCCGGTAACGCCCCCGGCCCAGCCGGATCAGATAGCTATGCCGCGTCAGATCCTGGGCC
>JAEMSB010000204.1 GCA_016463045.1 Niveispirillum sp. | reverse complement strand
GCATAAAGCACCGTAAAAAGACGGGCAATCGCTTCCCCAGCCAAGGATGACCCGCGATGTACAGGCTTTATGGCAATGCCGGCATGGCCAATCTTGCCCCACACATGGCCCTGGAAACCATTGGCGCGCCCTATGAAATGGTGCTGGTGGACACGGGCGCGAAGGAACATCACGGGGCCGCCTATCTGCGCCTGAACCCCACGGGCCGCGTGCCGGTGCTGGTGGATGGGGAACAGCCGATCTTTGAAACGGCGGCCATCCTGCTGCATCTGGCCGACCGCCATCCCGAAGCGGGTCTGATGCCGCCCGTGGGTACGGTGGAACGGGCGCTGGCCTATCAATGGCTGATCCACCTGACCAATTCGGTGCAGGTCGCCTATCTGGCCTATTATTACCCCGAGCGGCAGGTCGCGGACCCGGCCCTTGCCGACAGCGTGAAACAGGCGGCGGAGGTGCGAGCGGGGGAATTGTTCGATCTGCTGGACAAGGCGCTGGCGGGGCGTGACTGGCTGACCGGCGAAAGGCCGGGCATCGTGGATTTCATGTTGCTGATGCTGACGCGCTGGGGCCGCAATTTCGCGGGTCGTCCACCGCGCCTGCTGCCCAATATCGGCGCCCATGCCGCGCGTACCGCCGCCCTGCCTGCCGTCATCCGGGCGTTTGAGCAGGAGGGGCTGGTCCAGCCCTGGTACTGACCCGCAACGGTGCCTCCGCTCCCTTTTTGCGTGCCGGTTTCACACCGATTCGCCGCCTCCACCGCGCTTGGATAGCTGGATTGTCGGAAATGCGGATTGACGTCGCGGGCGCGAAGGGCCAATTAGCGCCCCATGCATGAAAAGACGTAACCCGCCCCCGGGTCCCGTGCGGGAACCCAGGGGGGCCAAAGCCCGACCGAACCCGCGATGACGGGTTGGCGCGGATGGCTTGTGGCGTACCTGGACCCTGTGGCCACTGGTGCCTGACGCACCACGGCCCCTACCGCGCACGGGGGATCACCGGGATCGAGCGCCGCTTTCAGCATGGAATTTCCGAACGTTCCGGCCCGGCCGGCGCGTTCACCGCTTATCGGATCGCATCGGCCCGGCCGGTGCCGGACGGGGCGGGCCAACCAGAAGGAGACGAGACCTTGACTGAACAACTGCTTGCCGGAAAGAACATCGCCATTCTCGTGGCCAATGGCTTCGAAGAGCTGGAGATGACCGAGCCGCAGCGCGCCCTGCTGAAGGCTGGCGCCAAGCCGAAGGTGATTTCGCCCGAGCAGGGCCTGGTGAATGGCTGGCACGGCGCCGCCTGGGGCCATTATTTCCCGACCGACCGTCATGTCGGTGAAGTGCTGGCCGCCGATTTCGACCTGCTGGTCCTGCCGGGCGGCGACCGTTCGGTGGCCAAGCTGGCGACCAACCCGCATACCCGCCGCATCATCGGCAGCTTCGTCGACAGCGGCAAGGGCATCGTTGCCTTCGGCAAGGGCGTTGAGCTGCTGGCCCTGGTGGAGCGTATCAAGGGCCGTACCGTGACCGGCGCCGACAGCGCCCGCGCCGCCCTGGAAGCCGCCGGTGCCAAGTGGTCGGACGACGAGATCGTTCAGGACCGCTTCCTGCTGACAGCCAAGAGCAATGAGGACATGTCCGGCCTGATCGACGCTATGCTGCGGAACTTCACCGCCGCCGTCGAACAGCGCAAGGCCGCTGCCTGATATTTCAGGCAGGCTTGTTCTGGTGACGAAAAACCCCGCTGTCCAGCCGGACAGCGGGGTTTTTATTTGTGCGGAATCCGCCCGATTTTCAGTGGGCATTGGCCTGCTGGAAGGCGGCCTTCTGTTCGGCGGTGGCCTCACGCTGGTGCTTGGCCTTCCATTCATCGTAGGGCATGCCATAGACATGCTCCCGCGCCTCGGCATCGCTGACGGCCACGCCCTTTTCATCGGCGGCGGCGCGGTACCATTTCGACAGGCAGTTCCGGCAGAAACCCGCCAGATTCATCAGATCGATATTCTGGACATCGGTGCGGGTCTGCAAATGCGCCACCAAACGGCGGAAAGCCGCGGCTTCAAGCTCGATACGGGTCTGGTCGTCCATGGTCAGGCTTCCCTGGGATTGGTTGGTCGAACGTGTCGACGCAAATGGTGTATCCCGACCCGGTTTTAAAGGAAACCATCTAAAATTTTAACCTATTACTAGGTGTTACTTTTCTGATTGATACAATCGTCGAGCCGTGCATCAATAGGGTCAAGACAAGAACATATAACCAAAAGTATCGGATTCAGCTCTTACAGGGGGACCCAAATGGTCATCGATATGCGCACCCGTCTGCCCCACGGTCACATCGCCACCCACGCCGCCAATATCAGCTTCCATGCGCAGCAGCTGCGCCGTTGCGCTGACGATCTGAACCAGGCACTCGCCGCTTTGCAGGCGCTGGATGTCGGCGCCCTGCTGGAAGAGTTTCAGGCCGCGCGCTGACCGAAATTATGTCAGCCCTGCGATGACGACCGGCAGCAGCCGGGCCAGCCGCGCTGCCCAGGCATCGGCGCCCGCTGCATCCGCGATCAGGTCCTGACGAATTTCCAGCATCAGCACGGGCAGGTTCGCCGCCTCTCCATGGTGGATGATGGTGAAATCGGTGCCTGTGCGGGCGCTGTAGGGTTCATTGTCGCCGACGGTCAGGTCGCCCTCGGCCCGCAATGCCGCCAGCATGGGCAGGGCCAGCCGCCCGTCGCGGTTCCACAGCACGCCCACCTGCCAGGGCCGCTGGAACCCGTTCATCTGCGGCGTGAAGCTGTGGATGGAGATCAGGACGGGTACCTGCCCCTGCGCCTGGATGCGCGTGCGTTCCGCCGTGATGGCGTCGTGATAGGGCTGGTACAGGGCCTCCATGCGCAGGGCCCGCGCCGTGTCGGACAGATCCTGGTTGGCGGGGACCGGCGTGCCGTCGCTGATGGCCGGCATCAGGGTCGGGCTGTCGGGCCAGCGGTTGCAATCCACGACCAGCCGGGAATAGACCGACAGCACGGCCCGCGCGTCCAGACGCCGGACCAGCCCCTCCGTCACTGCCGCCGCCCCGATATCCCAGCCAATATGCCGGTCCAGTTCCGCTTCCGGCACACCCAGCCCGTGCAAGGCCGTGGGCACTGCCTTGCCGGCATGGTCACAGACCAGCAACCAGGGGCTGGATGCGGTCGGGTTCAGGATGCGGACGGGCGCCGGATCGGCGGCGGTCAACAGGGTGGGGGAGGCGATATCCATGCCTTCCTGATTATCGCAATCCCTGTTCCGGCGAAAGCGTTCACCGGATAAACCAACGAAGGATCCGGTCGATCCGGTCGCCATAGGGCGGGCGGATCAGGCGGGCGGCGCTGAACCGGCTGGCCTTGAAAACGGGTTGTTCATGGCTGAAGGTCCGGAATCCGGCCTCCCCGTGATAGGCGCCCATGCCGCTTTCCCCGATGCCGCCAAAGGGCAGCGCATCCTGGGCCGCGTGCAGCAAGGTATCGTTCAGTGTAACGCCGCCGGCCCGTGTGCGGGCCAGCACGAAATCCACATCCAGCGTGCGATTGCTGAACAGATAGAGCGCCAGGGGGCGGGGCCGGCTGTTCACGATGCCCACCGTCTCCTCCAGTGCCGTATAGGGCAGGATGGGCAGGACGGGTCCGAAAATCTCCTGCCGCATGATGTCGGCCTCTTCGGGCACCTGCCACAGCAGGGTGGGGGCCAGCTTGCGCCGCGCCGGTTCCAGCGCCTCGCCCGCCGGATTGATGAAGCGCGCATGGGCGCCGCGCCGTCTGGCATCGTCGATCAGGCCCAGCAGCCGCTCATACTGGGCGTCGCTGATGATGGATGTGTAGTCGGGATTGTCGCCCAGCCTGGGGTAAAGCCGCGTCACCGCGCGCTCAAAATACTCCACGAATTCCAGTTCCCGCCCGCGCGGCACCAGCACGTAATCGGGTGCGATACAGGTCTGGCCGGCATTCAGCAGCTTGCCGACGGCAATGCGCCCCGCCGCCTGTTCCAGATCATAGCCGGGGCCGATGATGGCGGGCGACTTGCCGCCCAGTTCCAGGGTGACGGGGACCAGCGCATCGGACGCCGCCCGCATCACCTGCCGCCCCGCCCCGGTGGACCCAGTGAACAGCAGATGGTCCAGGGGCAGGTGGGTGACGGCCTGCGCCATGTCCACATCCCCCGTCACCACCGCCACCTCCGACGGGTCGAACACCTCCGCCAGTAACCGTTCCAGCAGGCTGCTGGTGCGCGGGGTGCGTTCCGACGGCTTCAGCAGCACGCGGTTACCGGCGGCAATGGCGGCGGCCAGCGGCACCAGCGCCAGTTGGATGGGATAGTTCCAGGGGCTGATGATCCCGACCACGCCCAGGGGCACCCTCTGTACCCGTGCGCGGCCCGGCAGGAAAGGCAGGGCCACGCCCACGCGGCGGGGCCGCATCCAGCGGCGGAAATGCCGCTGGGCGAACCGGATGGCCGACAGGCTGGCATGGATATCGGCCAACCGCGTCTCATGCGGGGACCGGCTGCCGAAATCCTGCGACACGGCCTCCACCAGGGCCGCCTGATACTTCACCAAGGCGCGGCCCAGATGGTCCAGCGCCTCATCACGCCGTTCGGGTGACAGGCCGGCATCGCGGCGCCAGCCGGCGCGCAACTGGGCAAAGGCGCTCTGCAGGCGCTTGTCGGCGGCGCCCGATAGGCGCTGACGCACCTGCCCTGTCGGGAACTCAATGACCGCATCGGCCATGACGCCTCCCTCCCCGTCCGGCGTGGGGTGGCGTCATCTCCCAAGCATAAGGATTGACGTCAGGCGCGCCGGAACCGTTCAACCTTCATGATCCGATACCCCATCGAGGGCAGGAACTTTGGTTCCGCCCGGAACTTGGCATCGCGATCGGTCGTTCCTGGTACAATATAGGTACGGCCATTGGCCCATTCCACGGCCTGATCACCCGCCACGCTGCTTTCGCTGCCGCCGGCATTGGTGATCAACACTTCCCACAATTTGCCATGGCCGATGGTTCCCTTGTCGAACATGTAGAGCCGCTGTTTGGGCGCTTCCGACAGGGCGTTGATCTCCGCCTCCAGCTGGGCGCGGGCGTCCGTCACTTCCGTGATGTCGGCGCGTAGCTTCGCCATCTCCTCGCCCACCTGGGTGCACAGGCCGCGCAGTGTGTTGCACGCCACTTCCAGCTTGTGCTGATCCTCCTCCACGGCGCGCAGGTCGCGCTGATACTGCACGACATCGGACTCGATGCGGCGCATCACCGCCGCGGCATAGGCGATGGAGACCAGAACGACGAGGATGACACCAACCTGGAGCAGCATAGGCCTTACTCCGCCGCGATGGCGGCCGGACTGGCCGGCACGGCCTTGGACAGGATGAAGCCATTGTCGGGCGGGAAGTTAGTCCGGGCGATGCGGTTGGCATCGTCGGCATTGTCGGCCCAGATTTCGATGAAATGTTTCACGTTGCGGAACTTGCAGTCCTTCACGATGTTCTGGCCCAGCGTCAGGGTGCTGCCCAACGTCATGGCCACGACGAACAGGCGGCGTGAACCCGTCTGCTCATTCACCTCGTGGATGAGGACGTAATTATCTTCCTTGGCGATCTTCAGGCGGCGCTGGGCATCGGCCAGCTGCGTGGTGGCGGCCTTGCGCTCCACCTCTGCCTGACGCACGCCCTCCTGACCGTCGCGATAGGTCTTGGTCAGTTCTTCCTGCTTGCGGTGCAGTTCGCGGTTCTGCTCCGTCACGCGGGTGATATGGGCGCGGCGGGAGTAATAGAGGACCTGACGCACAAGCGCGATGCTGACCGCCCCGATGGCGGCTAATATGCCGATCACAAAAAGAACGGTATTCATTTCCAATGTGGCAATCCCGCGCTGCCGGTCAAACGCTGATTCGCGACTGTATTGAAACCAGCGAATCATACAGGATTGTACCACCGTTGGGCGCGCTTGTCGCGGTCCTGAACCTATCCGAAAGCCATAAGATGACGTTATCCAAGCCGCAGTCCGGCTCGGAATAGCGCGGCTGGCCATTCTTGCCCTGCAAGGTAGGACATTTCCGCCTGCCGCGCGGCCACGACCGGGTCCAGGGCGGCCAGTTCCTGGTCGGGCAGGGCGGGGTGAACCATCACCAGGGCACCCGCCGGCAATTCGAAAAGGAAACGCTCCATCAAGGCGGGAAAGTCGCCGTCAAACCCGTAAATGCCGCTGAAGCCGGCATTTGTGGGAATGGCACGGGATGCGGCCTGACGGGCCAGACCCCGCGACAGCAGCGCGATGAACAGGGCCTTGGCCCCCGTCACGCCGCGCCGAACGATGCGCCCCATCGGTTCCGCACAATCGCGCAGCCAGACGGAACCGGGCGGATAGCGGCGGGCGATGGCATCCAGCAGCAGGGGCCGGATGCCGGGCAGAAGATGCAGATGCTGATGCCCGTCCACGAAATGCGGGGCCCGGCCCATCGCCCCTTCGAACGCATCCAGCTGCCGCGCGATCTCTGCCGACAGGTCCCGTTGCGCCGACCCCGACGACAGCAGCCCCGCATGGGCTATGGCCAGCCACCGGCCCAATGTCGGGAACCGGCCATCGGGGCAAAGGGCCGGCATCGGGCCCAGGGGTGACAGGCCGCCCGTCAGGGTCAGATGCACACCGGTCTGGAACCCGGCGGGCGTGTCCAGCAGGCGTCTGGCATCTTCGCGCCAGCGCGGACCCGGCACCATGGCACCGGTTCCCGACAGCCGTCCGGCCCGTGCCAGCGTCAGGATGCCTTCCGAAACGCCCGGTGACAGGGCGTAATCATCGGCAATGACGCGGATGGCGCGGGGCTGCATGGAAAGACCCTCAGGCGGCGGGCGCGCGGGTCATTTCCAGGAACACATCCTCCAGATCGCTTTCGACCATGGAAAGGTCCTTCACGGCCAGACCCGCCGCCGCCATGGCACCCAGCAGGTCGGCGACGCGGGTCTGGCTGGGCTTGTAATGGATGGCCAGACGGCGGGGACCGTCCAGCTTGGCGTCGAAGCCACGGAAGGCCTCGGGCACTTCCGTCAGGTCGGCATCCAGCGTGACTACCATTTCCTTGCTGTCGATACGGCCCAGCAGCTTTTCCGTCGATTCGCAGGCCACGACCTGACCATGGTTCACGATGGCGATCGTGTCACACAGCTCCTGCGCTTCCTCCAAGTAATGGGTGGTCAGGACGATGGTGGTGCCGGCCTTGTTCAATTCGCGCACATGCGCCCACAGGCTTTGCCGCAGTTCGACGTCCACGCCGGCGGTCGGTTCGTCCAGAACCAGGACCGGCGGGGCATGCACCATGGCCTTGGCCACCATCAGTCGGCGGCGCATGCCACCCGATAGGGTGCGGGCATAGGCATTGGCCTTGTCCTTAAGGCCCACCGCCTCCAGCAGCGCATCGGTCTGGCGTTCCGACTTGGGCACGCCGTACAGGCCGGCCTGCAAATCCAGGATCTCACGCGGGGTGAAGAACGGGTCCAGGTTCAGTTCCTGCGGCACGACGCCGATGGCGGCGCGCGCCGACCGGGGCTGTTCATCGATATCGATGCCCCAGATGCTGGCCTTGCCGCTGGTCTTGTTCACCAGACCGGCCAGGATATTGATGGTCGTGCTTTTGCCCGCCCCATTGGGGCCCAGCAGGCCATAGATCGATCCGCGCGGAATGGTCAGCGAAATACCCTTCAGCGCCTCCTTGGGCGGGGATTTGGGCGTGCCGCGATAGGTCTTGCGCAGATCCTTGATCTC
>JAEMSB010000700.1:1032-2135 GCA_016463045.1 Niveispirillum sp. | reverse complement strand
CTATTGCCCTGCCCAGCGCTACTTGCCCCCTGCGCCGCCTTGGGCATCTGGCCAATATCGGCTGAGGCCATCTGCTCGCGGTTCAGCGTCAGGAAGGGGAAGGGCGATGGCGGCTGCTCGGCGGGCCTGGCGACCGGCACGGGTGGCCGCACCACCGCCTCGGCCTGTTTGGGGGCCGCGGCATCTTCCTTCTCGCGCCGCTCCGCCTTGGGCGCGCGCTTCTGTTGCTCCGCGCTTTTCGGCCCGGTCTCGACGTCGAACGTCACCGGCATCCGGTCATCGACCCGTTTGGGTTCAGGCCGGGGGGCCAAAGTGAACAGCGCAAGCAGCAGGATAGCGTTCAGCACCAGCGCAAACGCCATGCCGCCCGCGCGTTGCCGCAATCTGGCCCAGGAAATGGTAGAAAATGTCAAACGCGCCGACCGAACAGGACTGATGATGGGTCATGCCCAGACGCCACCGCGACGTCAACGCCGTCGCGTCAGACCGAGCACTTCCTCAGCAAACATCTTCCTCACGCACCACCGGCCTGCTCTCCCGCGTCGCGCGCATCCGGCTGGCCTTGTCATCGACATCGCTGGTCAGCACGACATGATCGTCATGCACCTCCAGCAACACGCCCGCGAACGGAAAGCCCTCCAGGCTGCCGGTCACGCGATAGCTGACCGAATCGCCGACCTTGAACGTCGCCGGATCGGTATTGAACTCGAACGGGCAACCGCCCTCACCCATGCCCTGCATCTGTCTCTCCTTCTCCTTGAAACCCTAACGCTATCGCGTCCGTCGGATCAAGCGTCACCGGCAAAAGGCGCTGGCGACCGGCCTTCATCTCGGCTAGGGGTCGGCCCCGATGCTGACACGCCTTTATCAATGGATGCTGGCGAAAGCCGCCCACCGCCACGCCGAACGCTGGCTGTTCGCCTTCAGCTTCATGGAATCCAGCTTCTTCCCCATCCCACCGCACCCGCTGCTCGGCCTCATGTGCCTCGCCCGCCCGGAACGCGCGCTGCGATTCGGGGTCATCTGCACCCTCGCCTCGGTGCTGGGCGGGCTGCTCGGCTATGCGATCGGCTATTTCCTCTATGAAACCGTGGGCCAGCAAC
>JAEMSB010000700.1:0-1022 GCA_016463045.1 Niveispirillum sp. | reverse complement strand
GCTATGGCATCGGTCACTTCCTCTATCAGGCGGTCGGCGCACAGATCCTGCATCTGCTTGGCCTGTCGGCGAAATTCCCGGTCGCGGCCTGCTATCTGCGCGAGTTCGGGGCGGAGATCATCCTGATCAAGGGCGCAACGCCGATCCCGTTCAAGCTCATCACCATCACCGCGGGCTTTATCGGCCTGCCGCTCTTCACCTTCCTCTGGGCCAGCGTCCTGTCCCGTGCGTTCCAGTTCATGCTCGTGGGCTTCCTGTTCTGGAAATTTGGCCGTCCGATCAAGGCGTTCATCGAGAAATATCTCGCCCTCCTGTCGGGCCTGTTCCTTGTCCTCATCGTCGGCGGCTTCATCGCCGCCTCGATGCTGACCGGCGGCCCCAGCAAGAGCGACAGTTGCAGCGCCGCCACCATGGCCACGGTCCGCTAGACACAGGATGCAAAGCCTGATCGCCCGGCATGTCAGGTCCTGGCCACGCCTCGCCGCGCTACTGGCGGGTCTGCTCAGCGCCACCGGTTTCGCGCCCTTAAACCTCTGGCCGGTCACCCTCGCCTGCCTCGCGCTGCTCATCCACCTGATCCAGCACGCCCCCGACCGCCGCGCCGCCTTCACCTATGGCTGGCTCTTCGGCGTCGCCCATTTCACCCTGGGCCTCAACTGGATCGCCCACGCCTTCACCTTTCAGGACAGCATGCCCCACTGGCTGGGCTACCCCGCCGTGGCGCTGCTGTCGCTCTACCTCGCTGTCTATCCGGGCCTCGCGACGCTGGGGACATGGTGGCTTTCTCATTCCTCCCCTGTAAGGGGAGGGGGACCACGAAGTGGTGGAGGGGTGTCACCCTATCGAGACGGCGACACCCCTCCGTCATCGCTACGCGATGCCACCTCCCCTTGCAGGGGAGGATGGATGGCACTGCCCCCCCTCCTCCTCTTCGCCGCCCTCTGGCTCGCGACCGAATATTGCCGCGCCACCCTCTTCACCGGCTTCGCCTGGAACCCGCTCGGCGTCACCCTGCTCCCCAC
>JAEMSB010000699.1 GCA_016463045.1 Niveispirillum sp. | reverse complement strand
GTTCGTGCATACGCTGAACGGTTCCGGCACCGCCGTGGGCCGCTGCCTGATCGCCGTGCTGGAGAATTATCAGCAGGCCGATGGCTCCATCCTGATCCCGGACGCCCTGCGCCCCTATATGGGCGGGCTGGAGCGGATTGCCGCCCATGGCTGATTTCGACTTCACCGGCACCCGCATCCTGATCAGCAATGATGACGGCATCCACGCTCAGGGCTTGGCCGTCTTGGAAGCGATCGCGCGGGAACTGACGGACGATGTCTGGGTGGTGGCGCCGGAGACGGAGCAGTCTGGCGCCTCCCACTCGCTCACCATGCACCGGCCCCTGCGGGTGCGGGAACTGGGGCCGAAGCGTTTTGCCGTGGATGGCACGCCCACCGACTGCGTGCTGCTGGCCATCAACCATTTCATGGCCGACAAGAAGCCGGCCCTGGTCCTGTCCGGCATCAACCATGGCAGCAATCTGGGCGAGGATGTGACCTATTCAGGCACCATCGCCTGTGCCATGGAGGCCACGCTGCTGGGTGTGCGCGCCATCGCCATGAGCCAGCGCATGCCCCATGGCGGCCCGCCCAACTGGGCGGTAGCGCAAGCACTGGGCGCGCAGGTGGTGCGCAAGGTGATGGCCGCCGACTGGCCCAAACTGGTCTTGATGAATGTGAATTATCCCGACGTTTCCGTCGGCGATGTCACGGGCGTGCATGTGGTCCGCCACGGCAACCGCAAGATTGGGGACGAGCTGGACGAGCGTATCGACCCGCGTGGCCGCCGTTACTTCTGGATCGGCGCGGCGCGCGGGGATGATGATGTGCCCGCCGACACCGACGTGCATGTCGTCAATCATGGCGGCATCGCGGTCACGCCCATCTTCCTGGACCTGACCCATTATGGTTGCCTGGAGAGCCTGAAAGGGGTCTTCGCATGACCAGCGGGGCGGCGCGCAAGATCAGATTGCTGATGCTGCTGCGCCGCCAGGGGGTTACGGACGTCAATGTCCTGCGCGCGATCGAGTTGATCCCGCGTGAATTGTTCGTCCCGCGCCTGTTCCGTGATCAGGCCTATGAGGATACGGCCCTGCCCATCGGCCATGGCCAGACCATCAGCCAGCCGCAGGTGGTGGGCCTGATGACCCAGGCTCTGGAGCTGACCGACCGGCATAAGGTGCTGGAGATCGGCACCGGTTCGGGCTATCAGGCCGCGATTCTGGCCAAGATCGCGCGCAGGGTCTATACAATCGAACGCCACCGCCCCCTGGCGCAGGAGGCGGAGCAGCGATTTACCGCCTTGCGTCTTCACAACATGACGGCCAGGGTAGGGGATGGCATTAAGGGTGGGCCGGAAGCGGCCCCCTTTGAACGGATACTGGTCACCGCAGGTTGCATTGGCAATCCACCTCATGGTCTAGTGGAGCAACTGGCGGTTGGTGGCGTCATGGTGATCCCGTTGGGGCCGGATCATCGGGCCTTGAATGTGGTGCGTATCCGCCGTGACGAAGATGGATTGAAGCGAGAGGTACTGTGGCCCGTCAGGTTTGTTCCCCTGCTGCCGGATATCGCACCGGAGACCATATCGGCCTGAAGCGCCGGTCGGGTTTTGCCCTGGCGGCCCTGCTGCTGCCGGGCCTGATGCTTGCCGGCTGCTCGACGGAAGGCGACCTGCCCAGCAAGGCGGCGCGCGCCCCGGCGGCCCCCATTAATTCCATCTTCGTTTCTCGTGGCGACAATCTTTACAAGCTGGCGCAGCAGTACAATGTGCCTGTCCGCGACCTGATTGAGGCCAATGGCCTGACCGCGCCCTATATGCTGCAGCCGGGGCAGCGTCTGCTGCTGCCGCTGCCCAAGGTCTATGTGGTAAAGCCCGGCGACACGCTCTATGGCCTGTCGCGGCAATATCAGGTGGATACCGCCGAACTGGTCCGCCTCAATAACTTGCAGCAGCCCTACACGCTGAAGGCCGGCCAGACCCTTCGCCTGCCGGGCCAAAGCCCGGTGCCGGCCAGCACGACCGCCATCGCCTCTGCGGCACCCGTCGCCAAACAACCCGGCATGCCGGCACCTGGCCGCAAGCCGGAGGCACCGCCTGCCGCCAGTTCCATGCCGGCAGAACGCGCGCAGCGCCCCACCGTGGAGGTGGCGACCCTGCCG
>JAEMSB010000698.1:1652-2143 GCA_016463045.1 Niveispirillum sp. | reverse complement strand
GCCTTGACTATGTGCAGGCGCTGATCACCGATTTCACGCCGCTGGCGGGCGACCGCCTGTTCGGGGAGGATCGTGCTGTCATCGGTGGGCTGGGCCGTTTCCGGGGCCGCTCCGTGGTCGTGATCGGCCAGGAAAAGGGCAATGACACCGAAACCCGCGTGAAGCATAATTTCGGCATGGCCAAGCCCGAAGGTTACCGCAAAGCCCAGCGCCTGATGGCCATGGCCGACCGTTTCAACCTGCCCGTCATTTCGCTGGTTGATACGGCTGGCGCGTTCCCCGGCGTGTCGGCAGAAGAACGCGGCCAGGCCGAAGCCATCGCCAAGTCGATCGAAAGCTGCCTGCGCCTCAACGTGCCGATGGTGTCCACCATCATCGGTGAGGGTGGGTCCGGTGGTGCCATCGCCATCGCCGCCGCCGACCGCGTGCTGATGCTGGAACATTCGATCTATTCGGTGATCTCGCCGGAAGGCTGCGCCTCGATCCTGTGG
>JAEMSB010000698.1:0-1642 GCA_016463045.1 Niveispirillum sp. | reverse complement strand
GCCCAGGCCCTGCGCCTGACGGCTCAGGACTTGAAGGAACTGGCCGTCATTGACCGCGTCGTGATGGAGCCGATCGGCGGCGCCCATCGCCGGCGCGAGGAAACGATCAGCGCGCTGGGCAACGCGATTGAAGACGCGTTGGAAGGTCTGCGCGGTCAGGACGGCGCCACCCTGCGCCAGAACCGCCGCCAGAAGTTCCTGGACATGGGCCAGAAGGGCCTGGGCTGACCTGCACAATTACTCTCGTACCGATAGACTTGTGCGCAGGTTTAACCTATATTGAAGAGGAAGGCTGGTTGGAGTTCCTACCTCCAGCCAGCCCTCTCCTAGGCCCTTACCCCAGCATGATGGTGACGTGCAAAACACGCCGCCGCCAGATGGGGATACGGAGCACCAGGAGACACGACAGTTTACGCATGTCGTACCTCCATAGACGGCGGGCCGCGGGATTGCGGTCCGCCGTTTTCATATTCAGCTAAAATGCGATTACAAGTCCATGCAATTTCCCGTTATTGGGGAAATGCGGGCAGGGTCAGAACTGCCACGTCACCGCCACGGCCCCATACTCATCCCCTTCCTTCTGCCCGCTGAACTCACGGGTTCGGAAGACATGGGTATAGGTGATGCGGGCATCATAGATATTGATCGCCGCACCCGCCTGCACATCCGCGACCCAGACCTTGCGGTCCACCGACCGGCTGTCGCGGAACGTATTGCCGTCCAGGAAGATGTTGCGGGCCACCGCCCGACCGGAAAAACCCAGGAACCAATAGAAGCCTACGGGATGGCGGGCATCGGGCTCGAAAAAGCCGCTGCCGGGCAGTGACGGCTGGATGCGGGCCGGCCCGAAATCGGCGGGCAATTGCCATCCGGCACGCAGCATGAAGCCGGCATCGGCATAGGTGGAGACATTGCCGACCGCACCGCCGACATGGGGCATGATGTCGATGCCGAAACCGGTGGTTTCCACCAGATCATAGCGCCAGCTGCGCTGATAGGTGACGACTACGCCCGGTTCATTATGCAACTGCGTGTCCCACCCCATCGGCTTGGGCGCATCGGTCAGGCGATGCACGATCTTCTGCGCCGGTTCAGCCAATGAGGCCGGCCCCACCACACCCAGCGTCAGCTGCAGCTGGTCCATCCGCCGGTTTGTCTCATTGATCAGGCCGGCGGACCCGTGCAGCCAGCCGGCATAGGGCCGCTCGTTCAAGGGCGGGTTGCGGGTTTCAATGTCGCTGGGCGTGTACATGTTCTGGCCCGCCGCGAACACGGCCCGCACATGCCCATCCTGGGCAAAGAACGGCACCCACCGCGCCCAGCGGCGGGTCCAGTCCGGCACCTCGTCCCGCGCGGTGGTCCAGACCGCCTGCACCCCGTTCGTGTAGTGGCGATCCAGGTTGTAGAACAGGTCGTTCTCCAGGATCAGGGTCAGGGTGCCCGTCTCCGCGCCTGCCGTCGGCCCGGTAATCTCCGCCCGCACCGGCCCGGACAGGGCCAGGCCGGCCAGCAGCGACAGGAAAAGGGTGCGGGCGCGTGACATGATCAGGTGAGCATTGTTCAAGTTTGGTTAACGGGAATGGACCACCCGCACCCGCCCCGCAGTGACGCCCCTCACACCGGGGCGTTAATGGGTACCCCC